>DASPIL010000018.1 GCA_035629175.1 Verrucomicrobiia bacterium
AACCTGGTTTTGCCGCCCGACGACAATGTCATCGTTTCGGTTCACTGTTACGACCCGTTTCATTTCACGCATCAGGGAACGTCCTGGGGCGGACCCGACGTCAAGGTGACGGGCTTTCGCTTTCCCGGTCCTCCTGAAACACCGCTGACCATTGCCACCAACGTGCAGGCGGCTCCCTGGGTTCATGACCGTGTCAAGCAGTACAACACGCAGCCCGCCGGAAACAATCCTGTGAGCGCGACCGCGTTTCGCGAAAAACTGCGTCAAGCCCGCGCCTGGTCAGATCACTACGGCCGCCCCGTGCACATCGGCGAGTTCGGCTGCTATTACAAGGTGGACGCTGAATCGCGCACGCGATACTACGAACAGTTCCGAAAAACCGCGGAGGAATTGGGAATCGGCTGGGCAATCTGGGATTGGAGCGCGAATTTTCGTTATTGGGATCGTGAGAAGCAGCAACCCCTTCCTGGAATGCGGGAGGCGTTGTTCGGGCAGCCGTCGAACCCGTGAACGCGAGCGGGTTCAGGAGCGGGCGCTAAGGGTTTCCTGGTTCACCCGTTGCCAGTAGATTTCACGCAGGTCGTTGATCATCGCATGTTGCTTCAGCGGCACGCCATCAAGGGAGCCGGCGGCCACGATGCCAAAGGAACTTAGGGAAAGAAAAACACCATCGGATCCGCGCAGTTCTGAAGTGGTGACCGCCTTCTCGCAGGCTTTCAATCCACGCTGGGCGCAAAGTTCCAGCACCACCGAGCGCGTCACACCCGCAAGGACGCCACTGGACAAGGGCGCAGTGCAGACACTGGCATTCTCCATCCAAAACAGGTTGCTGCTGCTGGCTTCCACCACGTTCCCGTCGGTGTTCAGGAGAAGCGCTTCCTGCGCTCCAGACGCATCCGCTTCCGCGCGAGCCAGGACCTGCGGCAGCTTGTTACAGGTCTTGAACAGCGCGAGCGGCTCATTTGCTGGCAGGCGAAACGAAGAGGTGACGAGCTTCCACGGCGTTTGAATGGCGGATCTGTCAGGTGCTGGGTGCACGGACATGACGAGTGTCGGCTTGTTGGCGCCGCTGGGCGAATAGCCGCGCACACCCACCCCGCGTGAAAGCGTGAGCCGCAGGAGTCCATTGGTCGTGCGATTGCGTTGAATCAGTTCATCCATATGCCGCCTGATCTCGGCGCCCGAATATGGCAGCACGACCTTTAGGAACGCCGCGCCTGCAACGAGCCGTTCCCAATGCGCAGCAAACCGAAACACAACCCGGTTCGCAAAATACAGTGTCTCGAACAATCCGTCGCCGTACAGGAAGGAGCGGTCGAACACGGAGACAGTCGCCTGCTCTTCAGTTACGAATTGGCCGTTGATGAACACCTGCACGGGAATGTTTTAACCGAAAGCCGGTTGCGCACTGAGTAAAATTTTCAGGCTGCTGACCCGGCTCTCAACCTGGGTTCAGCAATGGATGGGCGGCACAGGCACCCTGCCCGACGGCTTGAAAGAAACCGGCGGCCTTCGCCAGCGTCTCCTCATATTCGGCTTCGGGACTGGAGTCTGCGACAATTCCGGCACCGACATTGAAATACGCATTGCCCCCTTTGCACACCGCCGTGCGGATCACGATGCTCAGCTGGGTTTCGCGATTGAACCCGAGGTATCCGAGTGCGCCTGTGTAAGGACCCCGCGCGAGCGGTTCCAGTTCGTCAATGATTTCCATTGCGCGAATCTTCGGCGCGCCAGTGATGCTGCCGCCCGGAAAGCACGAGGCAAACGCTGCAAAATGGGTGACATCGCTGCGAAGCCGTCCTTCTACCGTCGAGACCAGGTGCTGCACGTGGGCGTAGCGCTCCAGGCGCATCAAATCAGGAACCATTACAGTCCCGTATTCACAAACCCGGCCGAGATCGTTGCGCAGCAGGTCTGTAATCATCACCAATTCCGATCGTTCCTTCGGACTCGTCTGCAGTTCGTATCCAAGTTGCGCATCCCGGGTGGGATCGTCCGCGCGCGGGCGTGTTCCCTTGATCGGACGCGTCCGGATGTGCGAGCCGCTCACCCGCAGGAACTGTTCGGGCGATGAGGAAGCAATTACGAAATCATCGCAATCAAGGTATGCGGCGAATGGAGCGGGCGAAACAGCGCCGAGTCGAAGGAACAGTTCCCATCCGTTGTTGCGCCACGGAACGCAAACGCGATGCGATAGGTTCACCTGATATATATCACCCGCGCGGATGTACGCCTGCGCGCGGGCAACACCTGACAGGAATTCATCCCGTGTGGAATGACTGTTCCATGTGGTTGCACGATCATCGCCTGCCGTGCGCGCGATGTTCGGCGAGCAATTCCGCGCACGTTCCTTCCAGAATTCCAATTGCTCCCGCGCGCGCGCCTCGCCGCGAGCCCCATCGTCACCCATTCCCGTGGAGATCACCCACGTTGTTCCGAGCGAGTGATCGAACACCACCAGGCTGTCGTAGAAACCGACGTGGGCATCTGGCAATTCCATGTCGCTGGCCGCGCGCCGCGGCAGGCGTGGTTCCACGAAATTCTTGAGGTCGTAGCCCCAATAACCAAAACAGCCCCCCAATGGGAACGGAAGATCCGCTTCTTCCAGCAGTTCACAGCGGGCCATCAGGCTGTCCAGCAGGTGCCATGGATTTCCAAACTGCACCTGAAATGCGTCTCCTTTTCCGGCCCGGATCTCACAGCGTGAACCAAACGAGCGAAACGTCAGGAATGGGCGCGCCGTCAGGAACGAGTAGCGGCATGGTGTGGATTCCGGAACCGTTGTTGCCGCCGAACCGGAGGGTTCCAGGCTGCGCAACAACATGACGCCCCGTGTGTCATGCACGGCCGCGGCGAGTTGTTCGGGCGACCCGGCGAACGCAAGTGTCTCAATCAGGGAGCGCATAAAGGGCCCGTCACATTCGGAGGATGCGATCCAACCCGGCCGCGCTCTTTGCAGGACTGACAAGCGCCAGGTTGAGGCGATCGGGTCGAAAGAAATCGCGCGCCGCGCTCCTGACTTCATTTGCCGTCACCCGCTGCAACGATCGCTTCGCCTCGCCCGGCCGGATCACGCGGCCGTAGCAGAGGACGTTCTCGCCAATCCAGTTCATCTGGTTGTCCGTGCTTTCGAGGCCAAGATCGTTTTGGCCGATCACGTAATCGCGCGCCCGCTGCAATTCCGCCTTGCCGGGGGGCTCATCGCGAAGCCGTTTCAGTTCACGCTGAATGAGCTTCAATGTCTTTTGGACGTTGTTGGCGTCCAAACCAACGGAAATCACCAGGTCGCCGGTTTCATGAAAAAAACTGGGCGTGCTGTAGATCGAGTAGGCCAGGCCGCGGTCTTCGCGAATGATCTGGAACAGGCGCGAACTCATGTTTTCGCCCAGCACTGCATTGAGCAGGCGAACCGCGTGACGCCGGCGGTCATGGCGCGAACAGGTGCGAACGCCGATGGCAATTTGCGTCTGCTCGGTTCTGCGGGTCGCAATACGCACCTGCACGCCACTCTGCTCGATCCGCACAGGCAGAAATCCCGGACGCGGTGCCTGACGCATGCGGCGGCAGGCCCGCTGCACTTTCCTCACCACCTGCCGATGCGACAACTTTCCCGCAGCGGCAATCACCGTGCTGCCCGTGACGTAGTTTTCCTTGAGAAAGCCAACCAACTGCTCGCGGCGCAAACCGTCCAAGGAACGATTCGTGCCCGTGATCGGCCGGCCCAGCGGCTGATCCGGCCACAACGTTGCATTCAACAGTTCCTGGACGTGATGCTGCGGCTGGTCGAGATACATCGCCACCTCTTCCTTGATCACATCGCGTTCCTTCCGGATGTCGTCGGGAGAAAACGTTGAGCAGAGGAACATGTCGGTCAGGACATCGAGGAGATCATCAAACCGGTCCGCACAGGCCCGCGCGTGAAAACACGTGAACTCTTCGCTGGTGAAGGCGTTGAGATATCCGCCGACGCCCTCGACCGATTCGGAGATTTCCTTGGGTGTGCGGCGGCGCGTGCCCTTGAACAGCATGTGCTCGATGAAGTGGCAGACGCCATTCAGCTCCCTGGCCTCAAAGCGGGAACCGACGCCTACCCAGATTCCGAGGCTCACGCTTGCCATATGCGGCAATTCCGCGGTGGCCACAGTCAGCCCGTTCGGGAGGCGAGTCACCTGGTACATGCGATTCAATCAGGCCAGCGCCTTGGGCATGACTTCCGGCGGCCCGACCCGCCGCTTGTAATCGAGGATGATGTCGATGGCTTCCTGCGGGTCATCGGTCAGTGTGAAAAGGTTCAGGTCTTCAGGGCTGATGTACTTGTTAGTCTCGAGCTGGTCTTTCATCCATTGAATCACCCCTTTCCAGAACTCGCGCCCGAACAAGATGATCGGATATTCGGGAATCTTCTTTGTCTGGATCAGGGTCATGACCTCGAAAAACTCATCGAGCGTTCCCAATCCTCCCGGCATGTAGATGAACGCAATGCTGTATTTCACGAAACAAACCTTGCGCGAGAAGAAGTAATGGAAATTGAGCGGGATATTGGCGTAACGATTGCCGCGCTGCTCATGCGGAAGCAGGATGTTGAGCCCCACGGATTTTCCCTTGGCGAGAGCCGCGCCCTTGTTGGCTGCCTCCATGATCCCAGGGCCGCCACCCGTGACAATGGCGAGATTGTGCGCAGCAAGCGCCTGGGTCAGGTCCACGCACGCCTGATAATACGGGTTGGTTGGAAGCATCCGGGCGGAGCCAAAAACGGTGACGCCGGGTCCAACTGTCGACAGGGTTTCGAAAGAATCGACGAATTCCGCCATGATGCGGAAGATGCGCCACGGATCTTCCTTGATGAAAGCAATGTTGGTTTCTCCGTTCATGCGCGGAAGATACCAGCGGGATGAGGCCAGACAAGCAAAGGCGAAAATGGCCGAGTTGCCGCATTTTCAAATCGGCTGATTCAGGGCTCAGGCCCGGGGGAACTTCCTGGCAAAGCCGATCAATGCCTTAGCTTTCCGATCGGACGCGAATTTGCTTTTCGGGTGGTATTTCCCTGCTCTCCGTTTTGGCCCTGCGTGGTGCCGGTTTGATCAGGTTTTCCCCCGCTCGTTGCGTGGCTGCGGCGATTTGATTCCGCCCTTTTCGGGATTCCCGGTCCTTCTGTGCGCCGCCGGTTGTCGCGGCCGCGCTGCGCTGACGTTTCACCGCTGCGAGTGTTCATAGTCGCCTGTCGCATGCGAATGGGAATCCTGCAAGGTGGGAAGTGCGGGCGCATCGGTAGGGGGTGAGGGGTAAAACCTCAGCGTCGTTCACACACCCCTTGCTGTTCGGCTAGCAGTTCCCCTGGCCGGGCCTGCATTGGACTCTAACCAACTAGTCAGTGCGCCCTGGCGGGCGCACAAAAAAAGGGCCCGGGAAAACCCGGGCCCCGCGATAGAAAAAACCGATGGGGTTAGTGACGTTCGCGACGAGGACCGCCGCCGCCACCACCACCGCCGCCACCACCGAACCGACGCGCGCCGCCGCCGCCGTTGCCGGGACGTTCTTCACGCGGGCGAGCGATGTTAACTGTCAACGCGCGGCCGTCAACAGACTTGCCGTTCATCGCGTCAATGGCTTTTTGAGCTTCCTCAGGAGTGCTCATTGTGACGAATGCGAAGCCGCGGGACCGCCCGCTCATCTTATCCATCATCAGGTTGGCTTCGAGGACCGTTCCATGGGCGCCGAATGCGTCCTGGAGGTCATTTTCTGTGGTGTTGAAGGAAAGATTTCCTACAAACAATTTGTTATTCATACTCTATTCATCCGTCGCCTGCGCTGCTTTCTGAGACTGTTCCCGACTGCCGGGTCTAAAATCTCCACTGAACCTAGTTCACCTGAGGATTACCATGCCTTTGATTGCAATTGCTTGGACAGATTTGCGATACCTTGTGCTGTGCCGTTCCAGATAGCAATATCTATTTTGCTCGGAATAGGGGTAGGTATTTACCTACCGGGGCCAGGCGCTTTACCGGGGCAAGCGCCGCTTCGCAAGAATCGGGTGGAGGGAAATTCCGGGTGTGTCATGCTCGTCTCATGCAACCAGCAGGGTTCCACTACCAGCGCATCGCAAACGCTATTCGTTATCTGGACGAACACCAGGCCGACCAGCCCGATCTTGCCACGCTCGCTCGCATCAGTGGGCTGAGCAGTTTTCATTTCCATCGCCTGTTCTCAAACTGGGCGGGAGTAACGCCCAAGGACTTTCTCCAATGCCTGACGGCAGAGCGCGTGAAACGTGCGCTGCAGAACGGCAGCAGCGTGCTGCATGCTGCGCTGGACGCGGGATTATCAGGCCCGGGCCGCGCGCACGACCTCTGCGTCAGCCTTGCCGCAGCATCGCCGGGTGAATTAAAATCAGGCGGCGCCGGTTGGACACTGAACGGGGGATTTGCGCCAACCCCATTCGGCATCTGCCTCATTGCCGAGAGCCCCCGTGGTGTCTGTCATCTTCGGTTTGTGGAGCTCGGCGAAGAAACACTTGCGTGGGCGCAGTTGCAGGCGGAATGGCCTCATGCCGTCATCCGCCGCAACGACACGCGTGCCAATGAATATGCCGCTCATGTGTTTGCTCCCAAACCGGGCATCCATGCGACGCCGCAGCCGCTTTCTGTCTACGTTCGGGGAACCCCGTTTCAGACGCGCGTCTGGCAGGCGTTGCTTGCAATCCCGGCCGGCCAGCTCACCACCTACAGCCGCCTTGCCCAACAGGTTGGCCATCCAAAGGCCGCCCGCGCAGTGGGAAGCGCCGTCGGTGCAAATGCCGTTGCCTTTCTAATTCCATGCCATCGCGTGATTCGCGAGACGGGCGTCATTGGCGATTACAGATGGGGACGGGATCGCAAACGTGTGCTGGTTGCGGCTGAGCTGGCTCGCGCATGATCGGCTGCGGGTGCGAGGCGCACGGGAGGCAAACACCTGATTGCAAACGGAGCCGGGATTTTCATTGTGGGCGCATGCCAGCAAAATCAAAACAACAGCAGAAAGCCGCAGGCGCAGCGCTTTCAGCCAAGCGCGGCGGAAAGAGCAAGAGCTCACTGAAAGGCGCGTCGCGCAGCATGTACGATTCGATGAGCCAGAAGCAGTTGCGGGATCTGGCCAAAACGAAACGCAAGTCGCTTCCGCGAAAGAAAAAAAGCTGAAGCCGTCCTGACGCCTTCATTTTCGCGAAAATCCGCGCGCCGTCCCCGGTATTCAACCCATTGTGACTCCCGCGCGCGACGCCGTATGGTGCGCGGACAAACCGTTAACCATAGGAGAACATATGAGTGATTTGCGCGAAACGTTCATTGAAGAATTGAAGGACCTGTACGATGCCGAAAAACAGATTACCAAGGCGCTGCCGAAAATGGCAAAAGCCGCTGAGCACGAAGAATTGAAGGAAGCGTTCGAAACGCATCTCGAGGAAACCGAGGCGCAAATCGAACGTCTCGAACGCGTGTTCGAGTTGTTCGATGAAACGCCCAAGGGCAAGAAGTGCAAGGCGATGGAAGGCCTGATCGCAGAAGGCAAGGAACTCATTGAAGAGGAATCCGGCGATGCCGCCTTGATCTGCGCGGCCCAGAAGATCGAGCATTACGAGATCGCTTCCTATGGTTCGCTCGTCTCCTGGGCTCGATTGCTCGGAGAAGATGAAGCCGCCGATGTGCTTGAGGAAACCCTCAGCGAAGAGGAGCAGACGGATGAAAAGCTCACGGATGTCGCGGAAAGCGCCATCAACGTTGAGGAAGCGGAAGGGGACGAAGGCGAAGAAGAAGAGGAAGCAACGACTTCGCGCAAAAAGAAATAGGCTGCAAAGCTTCTTTGGAATCCACGGACAGGCGCGTTGCCTGTCCTTTTTCTTTTCCGGGAATGTCGCCGGGACGCTCCTCCAAGATGCCCCTGCGTTGTCCCGGGCTTGCTGGCAGTGATTTTAACCGCTAATTCAGCGCTATTCCGCGCCGAATGTAGGTCGGCACGTCCAGGTCTTCTCCCTTGTGAATGGTCGGTTCGCTCTTATCGAATCGGCCTTTCGAAACAATTTCGAGCGGCAACTGTGTCTGCCGCAGCCGGGGAGCTGACTTCCTCCCGCGGGACCCAGCCTGCGTGCTGGCGAGTTGTTCCATTCGCTCAGGGGACATGGCCGGTGGCGGCGGCACGAACCGCGATTGCGGCCGCGCCGTGGAAGCCCGATGCAGCTGGGTGTCGAACGGCATCTCCGTTGCGCGCGCAGTGGCGGGCGCTTCCGCCTCCGCCTGCGGCCGAAGCTCAGCGGGCGCGGCACGCCGCACGGCGACGAGTGTCACCGACATTCGATCTGCAAACCCCGGGTCAACAGCAGCGCCCATGATCACCTCGGCGTGCGTGCACTTGCCGTTAATGTGCTCCATCACACGATTGATTTCCGCCATGGTAAGATCCGTCCCGGCAACGACGCTCACCAGCACGGCCGATGCTTCAGCGAGGGCCTTGCCGCTGTCGAGCATGGGGTGAACGAGCAGTTTGTCGACGACCTCCCTTGAACGCGTCGCGCCAGCACCTTCAGCCGTGGCGTAGCAACTCTCGCCCTGGCGTTCCCTCAGAAAATCACAAAGGTCAGCGAAATGAATTTCGATCAGGCCTTTTGAAAGAACGAGCCGGGCCATGCCGCAGGCGCCCTCAGAAACGAGCTCATTGGAAAGCCTGAAGGTCTCCAGGACAGTCGCGTTCTCGTCAATCAGCTTGAACAACTTCTGGTTCGGCAGGCAGAGCACGCCGTCGGCCGCGGACTTCAATTCGTGCAGACTGGCGCGCGCCTGCTGGTGCCGCCTGTTGCCTTCGCAATCGAAGGGAAGCGTCGCGAACGCCAGCACGAGCGCTCCCGCCTCACGCGCCGTCCGCGCCAGCACGGGACTGATCCCCGAACCGGCGCCCCCGCCCAACCCTGTGACAATGAACACCACATCCACGCCGGTGCACGCCGCCTTTAAGACCGCGACATTCTGTTCCGCCGCAGCGCGTCCACGCTCGGGGTCGCCGCCCGTTCCAAGCCCCCTCATCAAACGTGATTCGAGGCTGATCTTTTCGGGCGCCGAGGATCCCAGCAACGAAACGTTGTCGGTGTTCACCGATGCGAACTCTGCGCGGGTGGCGCAGCTTTTCATGACGTGTTCCAGGATGTTGAGGCCGGCATTGCCGACGCCGAAAACTTTGATGCGAACGCCTTGCGGCACGGCTGGCCCGGATTGTTCAGGAGTTTCCATGGAATCAGGAGCGTCGAAAGATTTGTCCGATAGTGCTCTTCAACCCGTCTGCAAGGCTTGGCTTGCCGCCGCGTTTGCGTTGTTGAAACGAGCCGAATTTCACAAGCCCGATCGCGGCTGCAAATTCCGGCTGATCCAGGGCCGACTTCAACCCATTGATCGAATTGGCTTTGCCGATCGTGACGGGCATGTTCAACACAAGTTCCGCCAGCTTTGCAATTTGCGGAATGCGGGCGCCGCCGCCGCACAGGAAAACCCCGGCCCGAAGATAATCAAGAAGGCCCGCCGATTCCATGTCTTGCGCGATCAGGTGGAACAACTCCTCCAGGCGCAGCGCCATGATGCGACGCAGGTTTTCCAGGTTGATCTTCTTCATTTCGAGACCGATCTCGTTGCTGATGGTGATCGTCTGTCCCTTGCATGAATCGTCGACCAGCGCAGCGCCCTGTTCGATCTTCAATTGTTCAGCGCGACCGAGCGGAACCTTCAAGCCGTAAGCCAGATCGTTCGAAACGTGATCCCCCCCAACTGCAAGCACACCCACGTGCTTGATTACTCCGTCGGCATACACCACGTATTCAGTGGTCCCGCCGCCAATGTCGATGACCAGCGCGCCAAGCTCCTTCTGTTCGTTCGTAAGCAATGCCAGCGATGAGCCAAGGCCCGTAAAAACGATTTCATCAACTTCCAACTGCAGCCCTTTAACGGCGCGAATCGCATTCTGCAGGCGGTTCAAGTTGCCGTGCACGACGTGAACATCCACTTCAACGCGAGATCCCAGCATGCCAACCGGATTCACAATCCCATCCTGGCCATCCACCAAAAAGTGCTGCCGGATGGCGTGAATGACATGATTCTGAGCGGGCAAATTGATCGTCTTGGCGTTCTTCACGACGTCCTGGACGTCTTCTTCCGAGATTTCGCGGTCAGCTGAAACGATTGGATGAACGCCGCGATTATTGAACCCGCGGACATGGCCGCCCGTGACGCCCAGGTAAACACTGCGAATTTCAACGTCGGCCATTTGTTCCGCCTCCACGATCGCGTTGCGAATGTCCTCCTCCACCTTTGGCGCATCGCAAATCTCCCCCTTGCGAACGCCCCGCGAACGGGATTGTCCAAGCCCCACGACGTTGAGGGTGCCTTCGGAATTCATTTCGCCGACTACGGCGCACACCTTGGACGTGCCGATTTCCAGGCCGACAATGATGCTGGATGAATCAAACATGTTTTCTTCTTTGGCGGGAGGGTTTGGCGGATTTGGGAGCCTCGGGCGGCAGCACGCTGGCTTCCTGCAGACGCAACGGCGTGTTCTCGTTCACGGCAAGGTCAAGCGACGCGATGCGCTGCTGGAATCGGGCGCATTCCTGATGCACCACATGCCACCGTCGCAACTGCCGGTCGAAATCGTTCAGCGAAAAGGTGATTTCACTGCCTTCGTCGGTGGTGGCGACCAGCACCTGCGGCATTGAAACATCAATCCTCTTCAACTCAACCAATCCTGCAAGGGGACAACTGGCGAATTCCTGGATGAGCCCAAGCGCGGCCGCGAGCTGTGGTGAATCCATCGAACGACCGGGCTGCAACTCGCTGAAGCTGATGCCCGACAACAACGGCAACTCGCTCCTGTAACCCTGCAGCGGAATCGCACGCTGGCGCGGATCAAGCGGCAGCAGCACATAACCTTCAGCGTCCACATGAAAGACCGCGAACTCGAGGCCGTCGCCATTCGGGCGCGGCATGTTCACCTGGGCGATGGGTTCCCGTTCCGAAACCCGTATGCGCAACGTGGCCGGAAGAATTCGTTCGAGCGAAACATGCTTGATGACGGGCGCCATCTCGAGATCGCGTCTCACCTGCGCAAGGTCCAGCGAGAGAAGATTCGCCCCAATCTTCACCTTGGACCAGCGGCGCAATTGATCGGCCGAAATAACACCGTCGGTTTCAACATCAATGGTTTGAATGGCAAAGGATCGGTTCTCGTAAACCAGACGATTCAAAAGCCATTCCCCACCCGACCAGAGTGCGTACAGGCCGAGAATCGTCCCGCAAGTCACCCCCAGCGCTGTCGCCGCCATGCGGGCTCGCGCCTTGGCTGCGACGCTTGAGCGCACTTTGACATCAAGCACGTGCGTCCGTCCCAGCCGCCGATTCCTGACTTTTCGTTTCTTCCAAAACACGTTTTTTTAATGAGTAGTTTTTGAGCTTTTCTGACGCTGCAATGCCATGTCGACCATTCTCTGACACAGCTCGGCATAGCTCAGTCCCGCCACTTTCGCAGCCTTCGGCAGCAAGCTGGTTTCAGTCATCCCTGGCAGCGTATTGACTTCGAGAACGACCGGGGCTCCTTCCGTCGTCACCATCACGTCCACCCGCGCGTAGTCGCGCCCGCCAATTGCTCGAAAGGCCGACAGCGCTGCCGTCTGGATGCGGGCGGTTGTTGAGGCATCGAATTCGGCGGGGCAAAAGTATTCGGTCGAACCTGGCGTGTACTTGCTGCGATAATCATACGAGCCGCACTTCGGCCGCACTTCCACCACTGGCAACGGGGCGCCGCCCAGGATGCCGACGGTTGTCTCGCGGCCGATGATCCGCTCTTCCACGAGCACCTCGGAATCGAATTTCAAAGCAGACGAAACGGCGGCCGTCCATTGGTCCATTGAATCAACAAAATGCAATCCAACGCTCGATCCCTGGCGCACGGGTTTGACAACGAGCGGCGGCTCCCAGCCGTCCGGCCACGGCGCGGAGGGCGATCTGACCACGAACGACTTCGCTGTCAAAACATCCGCGGCAACGCAGCATTCCTTGGTCAGCACCTTGTCGAATGCCATCTGGCTCGCCTCAACTCCGCAGCCCGTGTAAGGCACGCGCAAGTTCTCAAGTTGCTGCTGCACGGTGCCATCCTCGCCATACGTTCCATGCAGAGCGAGGAACACGACATCGGTGCCCGGCGAAAGCACGAAGGTGCCATCGCGCGGATCCACCTCAGTGACCTCGTGTCCCAGCGTACGCAATGCCCCCGCCACGCCAAGCCCGCTGCGCAGCGACACCTCGCGTTCGGCGCTCGGGCCGCCCAGGAGGACCGTAATGTTGAGGCGTTTCATGGCAATGAATGTTCCCCGATGATTTCCACTTCGGTGTGCAGTTCGATGCCTCGCTCAGCCGCTGCGCGTTGCTGCACTGCGCGGATCAAAGTCAAAACGTCGCTGGCTGTTGCGGTTCCGTCGTTCACCACAAAATTGCCATGTTCCTGCGACACCGAGGCGCCGCCCACGCGCGTGCCCTTCAATCCGAGCTCGTCGATGAGTTTTCCCGCAGAAATCGCCACTGGATTTCGGAACATGCAACCCGCGCTCGGCGCGGCTGGCTGGGAATCCCAACGCTTCTGGCTGAAGACTTTCATGCGGGCAGCAATCGCATCGGGAGAGTCAACATTGCCAACCAACACCGCGGAGATCGCAATGTGCGCCTTCAAGGCGTCGCAATTGCGATAGGCCGCGCCCATCGCGGCAGGTTGCATTTCGACCGTGGTTCCATTGCGATCCATCACGCGAACGCGCTCGACGAGCTGGAAAGTTTCGCCTCCCATGGCCCCGGCATTCATTCGAAGAGCGCCGCCCACGGTGCCGGGAATCCCCTCAAGAAATTCGAAACCCGCCAGGCCATTTCGCTTTGCGTCAACGGCCACCTGCTTGAGACGAGCCCCGGCCCCGCACGACAATCGTCGCCCGGAAATTTCAATCTGGCTGAAGACTGGATGCGCCAGGCTGATGACCACGCCGCGAAAGCCGCCATCGCGCACAATCAGGTTCGATCCACGGCCCAACACAAAAAACGGGATGCCGTTCGCCGCGCAGAATTGAACAGTTGCGGCGAGATCGTTTTCAGAGGCGGGTTCCACGTAGACATCAGCCGGCCCGCCGACGCGCAGCGTCGTACGCCGCGCCAGCGGTTCGTCGCGCCGGACAATGGCGTCACTGGACAAACCGGCGGTCAGCAGATCAGCGAAACTCGAGCGCGAGGGTGTCATGGTCCAGGCAGCCGCCGTCATCCCGCGCTCTCCATCGTTCGTGCGTGATGATCATGACCACAGGAACAGCAGTGGCCCGCGTTCGTTGCAGCGATTCTGTCATGCTCCCGCTGCACTTCAGAAAGCATCGTCTCCGCGATCCGTCCTGCAGCGTCGGGTGACTGCCATTTTTCCAGTGAGGCCTGGATGGTTGAGCGTGACCGCTCGTTCGAAACCAGTTCTTCGGCCAGGGTGACGAGCTGTTCCGGCGTTGCCGTTTTCTGTTCCATCAAACGGGCCGCGCCGGTTTCCACAAATGCCAGCGCGTTATGGAGCTGATGATTGTCTGTCGCCGCGGGGTAGGGAACCAGGATTGCCGGGAGCCGCACCGCCGCGAGTTCCGCGAGCGATGATGCACCCGCGCGGCTGACGACTGCGCTGGCGGCGCCAAGGGCCAGATGCATGTCGGCAAAAAAGGCGTGAACGATCGATTTCATCCCGCCACGCGCGCATGCTTTTTCGACGCGGTCGAAATCGTGAGTTCCCGCCAGCCAGAACAATTGGAGTTTTGGCAGGGCACGTTCCAGGAGCGGCAACGCATTCAACACCAATTCGTTCACCCCGCTCGCCCCCTGGCTTCCGCCCGTCACGACCAACACGGGATGGTCGGGATCGAGATTCAGCGCCGTGCGACAGGTTGTCGGGTTGAGATTTTCGAAAGCGGGCCGAACAGGAGTTCCGGTTGTCGTGATCAGCCGGGTACGAAGGCGCTCCGCGGTTTGCGGAAAACCGACAAACGCCTGGTGCACGGCACGTGAAAGCCAGCGGTTCGCGCGGCCGGGAATCGTATTCGACTCGTGAAGGAATGTTCGCGCGCCCGCACGTTTTGCGGCGAGGATTGGCGGCGCACTGGTGAACCCGCCCATCGCAAGCGCTGCATCCACCCGCCTGGCACGAAACAGTTTTCGGGACGCCCGATAGGATTGGACGAAGCCGCGCAGAAACGCGAGGCGCCTTCCTTGCGTCAACCCGACTGCTGGGAGCGTCACCACTTCCATGCCGTGTGCCTGTTGCACGGCGCGTTGATCCACTTCCTTCGGGGAAATCAGCAACGTCACCGAACAATCGCGAGCGGAAAGCTGCTCTGCGACCGCAAGCCCGGGAAACAGGTGTCCACCCGTGCCGCCGCAGGCGATGACAACGTGACGTTTTGCCGCAGCATTCATGCGGTTTGCAGTTCCCGCATCGTGACTGTTTCGTCCGCCAGGGATTCCGTGACACGCGCCCGCCGCGCCACACTGAGAAGGACCCCAACGCAGGTGAGCATTGTCAGGAGATTCGACCCGCCGTAACTGATGAACGGCAGCGGGAGACCCTTGTTCGGAAGGGCACTTGTGACCACGCCTATATTGATTGCCGCCTGCAATCCTATGAGCAGCGTGATGCCGACGGCCAGCAACAGGCCGAACGTGTCACGCGCCCGATACGCGATGTAAAATCCGCAAATCACGAAGATGATAAATCCAGCAACCACAAGCAGTGTCGCGATGAGGCCCAGTTCCTCGCCGATGATCGAAAGAATGAAATCCGTATGATGCTCCGGAACGAACCCGAGTTTCTGCCGGCCATTGCCCAATCCCAGTCCCAGCCAGCCGCCCGAACCGAGCGCCAGCATTGCCTGGTAAGCCTGATAGCCGACACCGGATTTGTTTTCCTCCAGGTAAATCCAGCTGAATATCCGTTTCATGCGCATCGGATCGTGCCACAGCGAAAAGGCAAGGCCGGTTCCAGCGAGCAGCATGGGAGGAATGAAAAAACGCCAGCGCACGCCAGCCACCATCAGCATCGCGCCACTAACGGCCGCAAGCAGCACCGTGGTTCCACGATCGGGTTCAACAAAGATCAAGGCGAGCATCGGAACAATGATCAACGCCGGAAAAAAAATCCCGCGTTTGAACGTGCCCATCTGCCGCTGAAAGTGATCTCCATACCACGCGAGTGCCACAATCAACGCAAGCTTGCCAAGTTCTGATGGCTGGAGGTTCATCGGGCCGAGACTGATCCAACGCTGCGCGCCGTTGATGCGGCGGCCGAACTGCGGCAGGAGCACGGCGACCAGCAACACGATCGCCACGCCCAGCAGCGCCCACCAATAACGCTTGAGAATGCGGTAATCGAGGGACGCTGCGACAACGCAGGCAACAAGCCCGGCAGCGCACCACACCAGCTGCATCAGGAGAAATCGCGCGCCCACCTGTGTCATGCTCGAGCTGTAAAGCATCACCATGCCGAGCGCCAGCAGGGCAGCGACACAGAAGACCAGCGTTGTAACGGCGACCTTCATCTGTTGGTTGGCGCCGGATTGAGGCATCCGGCGCCGGGAACATCAAAACTGCCCGGGAGGCGTGAGACTCGGCGCTCCAGGCGCAGTTTCACCCGCCGGCAACGGCGCGGGGGCTGGAGCCTTCGCAGGGAGGGTCAGTTTTTGTCCAACCCGAATTCTGTCCGTATTGAGATTGTTCGCGTTACGCAATGCGCGCACCGTGGTGCCGTTCCGGCTTGCGATGCTCGTCAGCGTGTCGCCGCTCTTCACGGTATACGAGCGCTCGCCATTGCCGTTGGAAAACGCCCGCGCCGATGCCGATGGCGAAGGCGCCGCAGCCGCTGGGATCTGCAGCTTCATTCCGATGCGAAGGCGGGTAGGCTGCACAGAGGGATTCGCTTCCTGCAAGGCGCGGATCGATACACCCGGAAACTTCCGCGCGATTGATGAGAACGTATCCCCCTTCACGACGGTATATTCCTGCGTTGCGGAGTACTGCGGAACAGGATCCTGGATGACCGGCGCCGGTTCCGTGTACTGGTTCGTTGGTGGAACGTAGGTGGTGTTTGTTTCCACGTGTGGCGGCATTCCGGCTGGATCGTTCGTCGGCAAGTCCGGGGGCGCATAATTCGTCGGTGGATCAAGGACCGGCTGATCGTCGAACGTGTTCGTCATTTCAGGCGCGGGGATCGGATCCGGCTCGGGCGTGCGGCGGCATCCGTTTGTCAGCAGGAGCGCGACGAGTCCGGCGATGTGCATCGAGAGAATGCAGAACACCGCGAAACGAACGCGCTGGCGTCCCACGTTCTTCGGCTCGGAATCGGAGCTTTGCGGTTTGAAAGGGCTGGAATTATTCATTTTCAATGTCGCGCTGGCGCGCCGTTTTTTGAGGAATGGACAGGTGGTGATTCGCAGCACGGCTTTCCCTCAAAAAACCGCGCAACGAAAAATTCTCGCTTCCAGCGCCGTCAACACAGGCGCTGAAGTTTTGTCGTAATCTATCGCTCATATAGGGGTGGCATCATACGGCACCACTACTAATTGATTTCACTGCAGCACAAAAGCATTCACCGCGTTCCTGATAGTCTTGAAACTGATCAAAGCTCGAACAAGCAGGTGAAAGCAAAACTACATCGCCGGGCACCGCATTTCTGGCCGCTTCTGTCACTGCTTCTAACAGTGAATCCATGAGGGTGCAAGGAGTAAACAGGCCCCACGCTGATCGAATCTTTTCACGCGCTTCTCCAATCAAAAATGCACCCTTCACACGCCGCGAAACCAGCGGGCTGAGCCGATGAAAATCACCCCCGCTGTCGCGTCCGCCCGCGATCACCCAGACGTTCGGTTTTCCCGCTTCACCAGGCCGCGCCGATTCCAGCGCGCGATGCAAGGCATCGGGATTCGTGGACTTCGAATCATCGATGAACTGAATGTCCCGCCACTCCCCTGCGATTTGAAAACGATGATCGGCATGTTCGCACTGCTTCAGCGTTTCGACCATCGTCTCGAGCGGCAGCCGCAGCGCGCGCCCGACAGCCAGCGCCGCCATCAGATTCTCGGCATTGTGCAATCCGCGAAGCTGGCATTGCTGCATGTCGAGCAGGGGTCCTTCCCAGTTGGGGAACCGGCTGAGAATCAGTCCACGGTCGAGAAACAAATCCGCATCCTGGTCCGCCCCGCTGAACGTGATGATTTTTCCTGGCGGCGTGATGCCCGCCGACTGCAGCTGCTTCAGCGCCTCCAGTTGCACAATCGACCAGTCAAACACCTGTTGGTTCCGAAAAAGGTTTCCATACGCCGCCAGAAGATCCTCGTTCCCTGGGAAACGGCTGCCGTGATCGGGATACGCGTTCAGCAACACCGCTACCGCGGGCCGAAAAAATTGCGTTGCCTGCAGCTGCAAGGCGTTCACCTGCAGGATCAGAAAATCCAGCGCCGCCGTTTGGTCGGCAACGCATCCGACTGGATTCGATCGATGTCCCGCCCGCACCGTGGTGCGATGATTCTGCACGAGCATCTGCTCGATCAATCCCGCTGTCGTGCCCTTGCCATTGGTTCCCGACACCGCCACTGCAAGACACTTCGAAAGCCGCCATCCCAGTTCCAATTCACCAATCATCGAAATATCGCGGTTCGCGATACCGGCCACTCCCGCAGACGCCGGCGCAGCCTCCGGGCTGAGCACAACCAGGTCAAAATGCCCGCGCAGGGCATCAGCGGTTCCGCGTTGAACCTCGATGCCTTGGCTCCGCAAATCATCAACCGTCGCGGGCGGAACGTCAGCTTCGTCGGCAGCGACCGCCACAACGCGCGCTCCGGCACGGCGCAACAAGCCCGCCGCGGCCATCCCGCGGGGGTCGAACCCCACCACCAGAACGTTTTTATCAGCCAGGTCGAGCATCAGGTCAGGTCGAAGTTGAAGGTGTTCATCGGATCTTCAAGGTGCTCAGGGCCACCACCGCAAACAGAATGCAGAGGATGTAAAAGCGCATCACAACTTGTGATTCGTACCATCCCATTTTTTCGAAATGATGGTGAATGGGCGCCATGAGGAACACGCGGCGTCCCGTGCCGAAGCGCTTGCGCGTGTACCGGAACCACTGGCGCTGCACGATGACGGACACCGCTTCCATTACAAAAACACCACCGGCAATCACCAGAAGGAACGGCTGGTGCACGAGCACTGCCATCAAGCCCAATGCGCCGCCGAGCGCGAGCGATCCCGTGTCGCCCATGAAGACGCGCGCAGGATGAC
This sequence comes from Verrucomicrobiia bacterium, assembly GCA_035629175.1. Taxonomy (NCBI): domain Bacteria; kingdom Pseudomonadati; phylum Verrucomicrobiota; class Verrucomicrobiia; species Verrucomicrobiia bacterium. The sequence continues at coordinate 18,345 of DASPIL010000018.1, forward strand.
AGTTAAACCACAGAAACCCCAGCCCCGCGCCTATCATCGCGGCACAGAAAACCGTCAGCTCGCCCGCCCCCGCCACATAAGGAATCTGCAGATACTCTGCGGCCCTGTAATTCCCCGCCGCATACGTCACAATCAGGAAAACAAAGGAGACGATTAGCGTGCAGCCAATTGCCAGGCCGTCAAGACCGTCGGTCAGGTTCACCGCGTTCGAACTCCCCACGATGGCAATAGTCGTTAAAATCAGGCCGCCGATGGCGCCGATCTGAAGCGGGTATTTATAAAATGGCACCATGAGCACGCTGACCAGGTTGCTCGCAATCACATCGCGGCTTTCAGGAAACTTCAGCCAGCTCTGCGCTGGCAGCTTCCAGAGATACACCGCGACGAACAATCCCAGCGCCACCTGCACCCATAGTTTCACCTGCGGCCGGGTCCCGTGACCGGTCTGTTGCGTGATCTTGGCGTAATCGTCATAGAACCCGAGCCCCGCGAGAACCAGCACGGATAGCAGCGTGAGTTCCACGAGCGGATTCCACGCCGTCCAAAGCAATGTCGTGCTGCTCAGCACTGCCACGATGAGAATTCCACCCATCGTCGGAGTACCTTTCTTGCTGATGATCCGCGTGTCGAATTCACCGTGTTGATCAGCGATGTCCTTATAGTCCTGGCCGAACTTCAGGCGTTGCAGCCAGCGGATGACTTTTGGCCCCAGCCACCAGCTCAAAGCGAGGGCCGTGACGGCCGCGCCGGCGCTGCGAACGCTGATGTATCGAAACAGCCGCAAAGCCGAGGTCTGCTCACTCCACGGCGTGCCTTCCGACCAGTCGATCAGTTTTTGGCTTAGGAAATAAAGCATCAGCCCTTCCTCGTCTCGCCCCGCAACAACTCTGAAATACGCTCCAGTCGCGAAGACCTCGAGGCCTTCAACAACACGACATCCCCGGAGCGGACAAAACTCTTGATCGCGTCGGCTGCCGGTTCCACGGCCTGGAATTCGAGCACGCGATTGAGCCCCGCCTCGCGTGCCGCCTGGGCCGTCAGCGTCGCCATCTTTCCGACGGTGAACAGTTGTTCCACCCCGAGCTCGGCCGCACGACGCCCCACTTCCGCATGCGCGCTCGCGGCGTGCTCACCGAGCTCCGCCATGTCGCCCAACACTGCAAGGCGGCGTCCATTGCATGGCACGTCACGCAAGGTTTCCAGCGCGGCCAGAACGGAATCGGCATTGGCGTTATAGGCGTCATCGAGGATGCGCACACCGTTGAGGTCCCAAACCTGCAATCGCATTTTCGGCGCCTGGCACTCGGCCAGGCCGCCTCGGATTTCCTTTGGCCCAAGCCCGAGAGCGGCGCCCACGGCAATCGCGAGCAAAGCATTCATCACCTGATGCCGCCCAAGAAGCTGGATGCGGTATTCGCCGGAGAAAATGGATTGACGGGATTGCACCTGGAAGGTTGCGCCGTCGCGATCCACCCGAACGCTGAGAGCACGCCAGTCATTGCCTTCGCCGAATCCCACCCGCACCACGCGCGCCTGCGTCCGCGCGATCAACTGCGGCGTCCATTCGTTGTCGCCATTCACAAACAACGTCCCATCAGCATGCAGGCATTCGGCGAGGATTCCCTCCTCGCGCACGACGCCGTCGAGATCTCCAAAAAATTCCAGATGTTCGCGACCGATGTTCGTGATGACGCCGAACGACGGCTGGATCATCCGCACAAGCGGCTGAAGTTCGCCGGGATGGTTCGTGCCCACTTCGAGCACAGCGACCTGGTGCCGCGACTCAAGCCGCAGCAGGCTTAACGGAACGCCAATGTCGTTGTTAAAACTGGCTTCGCTCCACAGCGTCGCAAGCGTCTGCCGCAACACAGACGCGATCAACTCCTTGGTCGTGGTCTTTCCGTTCGAGCCGCCGATCGCAACCAGGGGAACGGTGAAGTCAGCGCGGTATCGCCGCGCCATGGCGCCGAGGGCGAGGCGTGTGTCTTCCACTTCAACGATCGCGCAATCGGGCAGTTCAGGCACGATGCGCCCGCGGTTCACAGCCACCGCCGCAATTCCCTTCAATGCCACGTCAGAAATAAAATCATGCGCATCGTGACGCTCGCCAACCAGCGGAACGAACAGATCGCCAGCCTGCGCCGATCGCGAGTCCGTGCAAACACGGCGGATCGGCATGTCAGGCAAACCCCGGCGCTCCCTGCCGCCACAGGCATCGACAAAAAATTTCAAACTGCGAACGTCCATACTCAGTCAACCATCTGATCCCGCATTTTCATTGGGTCACCGCGACTCGCGGCTGTTCGGTTTGTGTGATGGTCTCCGGCGTCGTTTTCTTCTCCTGGATGTCGGGTTTGATGTTTAGATAACTTGCCACACGCTCAGCGATCCTTCGAAACGCGGGCGCCGCAACCTGTCCCCCGTAATAGCCTTCCTTGGGTTCGTCGAGCACCACTGAGATGCACAATTCCGGGTTGCCGGCTGGAAAAAAGCCGATGAACGAGGAGATGTATTTTCCGCGCACATAGCGGCCATCCTCGACCTTCTGAGCTGTTCCCGTTTTGCCCGCCACCGTATAATGCGTGAGCGCTGCTTTCGGCGCAGTTCCGTTCGTCGATACCACGTCCTTGAGCGCATCCGTGATCTCGGCCGCGGCGTGTTCGCTGACAACACGGCGGATGACTTGCGGGCTGTAGCGGGCCACCACGTTTCCCTGATAATCCTCCAGCCGGTCGACGAGCATCGGGCGCATCAGTGTTCCCCCGTTTGCAATCGTGTTCATTGCCATCAGCATCTGCAGCCTCGTGACGGCAATGCCGTGTCCCATCGGAATCTGGGCGATCGTGACCTTGCTCCACTTCTTGACGGGATGAACAATGCCGCGCACTTCGCCGGGCAGCGTGATGCCTGTGCGCTCGCCGAAGCCAAAGAGGCCGAGATATTCATAGAGACGATGTTCGCCCATTCGGATTCCCACTTTCGCTGAACCGATGTTCGACGACTTCATCACAATCTCGCGAACGCTCAGTGCGCCGTACTTTTCATGGTCATGCAGCACGCGCCCGCCATAAAGGAACCGCCCGCGCTCACAATCGAACACGTCCTCAAGCCCGATGATTCCGTCGTTCAAGCCGCCTGAAATGACCAGTATCTTGAACGTTGATCCAGGCTCAACGACGTCGCTGATGATCCGGTTCCGCCGGGCATCGGGCGGATACGCGCCGGGATTGTTCGGATCGAAGGTCGGATAAGTCGCCATCGCCAGAACCTCGCCAGTCTGGGGCCGGGTCACGATGGCGGACGCACTGATCGGCGTGTGCTTTTCCATCGTTTCGGCAAGAACCGATTCCACGACGTTTTGGATGAACGAATCAATCGTCAGAACCACGTTGATTCCCTCGCGCGGTTCAACATCCTGTTCGCGAAATGAAACGAGTTCACGGCCGCGCCGGTCAGTTTCAGTCAGGCGCCAGCCGGGAACTCCACTGAGCTTCGAGTTCATCATCAGCTCGATTCCGTCGCGCCCCTGGATTTCGTTGATCAGGTGTTCGTCAATGCGGCGTTCGGCGGTGCTGGCGAATCCGAGCACATGGGCGGCAAGCGTCTGGTTGGGATAAACGCGAATCGGATAGTCCTCGCTGAACACCGACTTCTGCCGAAGGCTGCGATAGAACGCCTGCTCGTTGCGCGAAAGCGATCGCTCATCGATGCCCAGATTCAGATTGGTCATCGCCGCGCGAACGGCTTCCCATGTTTCGACAGGAACACGGGTTTTCAAACGCACGTAGGAGTTCGTGATCGTGAGGCCCTGGCTGTTGACCCGCGTGCGCGGAACCAATTTTTCGCCGAGCTCCTGCTCAGGAATCCCGAGCAGCGGCGCGAGTGCTCGCGCCACTTCCGGTGCGTGCGACCCGATCAACGTCGGGTCCGCACAGACCACCTTCACGTTGACGCTCGTGGCCAGCAGGTTTCCATTCGCGTCCAGAATATCGCCCCGTCGCGGCTCGAACAGGTATTCGCGATGGGTGTTCTGCTGGGCGAGCGCTTTGAGCCGGCCGTGGCGGAGCACCTGCAGGTCGACAAGGCGGTACGCGAGCGCCGCGAGGCAGAGCGTCAGGAGGAGCCCGAGCCCGAGCAACCGCTTGAATTGTAATTGCTTCGCCATCTAAAAAGACCAGCCGCCCGCGGCGGTCGGTTCCTCAAACGACGGCGTCACGAGCGGCGGTTTAAAGTGTTTCATCAGCCTGGAGAGGGTTGGATCATCTGAGCTGCCAACCGCTCGTGGCTATCGGTTCCTCACGACAGCGCACGAGCGGCGGCAAAATCCATTCTCAAGTTTTCGTCATGCGTCGGTTTTCAATGTTCCGCATATTGTTTGCCGGTGTCTGATTTCACGTGCTGCGCTTCCCCTGCGGGTTCCTTCAAAACCCATTTCTGCGACGGAACCGCTGGAACCAGCCCCAAATTCAATTCTTTGATCTTTGCTTCCAAAAACCGGGGCAGATGCATCATCGCAAGCTGGTTTCGCAGCTTCACGTTTTGCGCCTTCAAAGCATCGAGCTCCTGCTCGCTCCGGCGAATTTGCAGCGCCAGTTCTTCGATCTGCCCCTTCTGCCATACGTATCCCACGCCCGAGCCGCCAATGAGCAGGCAAAGCAGGAACGCCTTGATTGCCGGTCCAAACCGGATCGCTGCCGTCTGCGTTCTTCTGTTTCGAGCCATGTTGCCAGCGGAGGCTGGTATTTGTGGCCCCGCCACACCCAGCCATCCGTCATTCCGTTTCTCCGATGTTCCATCACTGCATCAAACCAACCCGGCCTTCTCCATCACGCGCAGCTGCGCACTGCGGCTGCGCGGGTTCTCTGCCAGTTCCTCGTCACCCGGCAAAATCGCTTTTCGCGAAACCCATTTCAGCTCAGGCACCTTCGGCTGCCGCAGTTCGGGAACATCCACTTCGCCTGGAAACGTGTAGTCGCGCGCGTGCGTCCGCCCGAATTCCTTCACCACGCGATCTTCCAGCGAATGAAACGTGATCACCGCCAGCCGTCCGCCTGCCTTCAAGATCTGCAACGACGCTTCCAAACCGCGATTCAAAGAGCCGATTTCATCATTCACTGCAATTCGCAGGGCCTGAAAAACGCGCGTCGCCGGATGCGCCTTCTTCCCGTGCCGCGGTGCCAGCCTTTCGATCAGGTCCGCGAGCTGCCGCGTCGTCTCGAACCTGCGGGACTCCCGGTCATGGACGATTGCATGCGCGAATCGTCTCGATTGCCGCTCGTCACCGTATTCCCAAAAAATCCGCGCGAGCTCCTGGCCCCTCGCCGTGTTGACCAGTTCCGCCGCCGTCAACGCCTGCCGCGTGTCCATGCGCATGTCCAGCGGCCCGTCCTGCTGAAAACTGAATCCCCGCTCCGCGACATCCAGCTGCGGCGAACTCACCCCGAGATCCAGCAAAACGCCATCGCATCGATTTGCAGGCAACCACTCTGTCAGTTCCGAAAAATTGCAGCGGCGCAGCTCGAACCGCCCCGCAAACCGGCTCAACCGCTGCCTGCCATTCTCAATCGCGGCGCCATCGCGATCGCATCCATACAACCATCCAGTCGGTGAACTCCTGTCCAATATGGCTTCCGCGTGTCCAGCCCCACCGAGGGTCCCGTCGGCGTAGACCCCACCCGGCTTCGGGGACAGCGCGTTCAGCACTTCCGCCATCATCACCGGCTTGTGGACGAAATCGGGCACTTCGCATCGGCTCCTCGCTCAGGACCTGATCAGCTCAGGCGTTTCGGGCGATGGTCCCGCCGCAGGAGTTTCCGTTTTTTCCTGCACGGCAATCTTGACTGGAACCACCTCAACATCCGCCTCGCTCAGGTCGTTTCGAACCACGCGTATGCGTTCCAGCGAGAGCTCGCCCTGCACGGGACCTTTATCAAAGCGGGCAATCCCGGTGTGGTTGCGCGGCTGACGCCAGCTGAGCGGATTCAGGCGTTTGAAAAAACTTTTCCAGCGGGCGCCACCTTGTGGTTTCGCTGCTGTCACAACAGCCACGGGTTTCGTCACCGCCGCTGGCCCGCAAATCTCCGGCTTCGGCGGCATCGCGGTCTCCATCGCTTTTGGCAAAACTTCGTTGACGGGCCTCGACGCCCCGGTTTCGTGCGGCAGGCGGCGATTGAACTCCGCCTGGACCGCTTGCGAACGCGCGGACGTGAACGGATTCTTTTCCGAACCAAATTTTGGCAGCCGATTCTTCTCGCGCATTGCGTAACGGCTCTCACCGTCGTGCAGCCCGATCAGGCTCTTTCCCGATGTCAACAATCGTCCAAGGCTCATGGCTTACTCCATCATCTTGAATGCTTCCTGCGCCATGATGGCGTCAGAAGCACGAACACGGTCGTATCGCTCTGGATTCCAAATCTCAAAGCGGTCGAGCAACCCAACGAGGACGGCCTCGTCTTGAATCCCTGCCGCCTTCGCCATTCCTTCGGGCAGGCAAATGCGGCCGCCCTTGTCCAGCGTGACTTGTTCCGACTCGCTGCCGATGAACCGTTTGAGAACGACCTTGTTCGGATCGCCATTGGGCATCGCATCGATGTCGCGCATGAGTTCCGCCATTTCCTTGGGAGGCAGGACTCGCAAACAGGGTCCTTCCTTCGCCTTCGGCCAGAGCATCAGTGTGAACTCAACACTCGCGTCGGCTGGCCGCCATTTCGCCGGGACCTGAACACGCCGCTTCTCATCCACTCCATGTCGATAGAGCGAATTGTAGTAAGTCGGTGCATTGATTGCGTCGTCGGCCACTTATTCACAGCAGTTTGGCGAAGTGCAATTTCGCCCCACCACGCCCCACTTTAAACCACTTCAAGCCACTTCGTGTCAACGACATTCCGGAACGCTTATCCCAAAGTTATTAACAGTTCCGAGGAGCGGGTGGTAAAAAGCTGCGGGTAAGACCCCAAAACCCAGAGACCGTTCTGCCCTCCGCCGCTCTGCCCTTTGCCCTTTGCCCTTTGCCCTTTGCCATTTGCCATTTGCCATTCTCCGCCAGCAGCCTTTACCGTCCCGACGGATGCGCACTGCGGATTTCGATTACCATCTGCCGCCCGAATTGATCGCCCAGGAACCCCCGCCCGAGCGCGATCAAGCCCGTCTCCTGCAGTTGCAGCGAAATCCGGAGGCGATCAATCACGGCGCAATCCGCGATTTCCCGCGATTTCTGCAGCCCGGTGACGTTATCGTTCTCAACAATTCAAAGGTTTTCCCCGCCCGCCTGCGTGGGCGCAACAAGGAAAGTGGCGGGGCTTTCGAAATCCTCTTGATCGAGGAGAACGCCCGGAACGACTGGTGGGTGATGCTCCGCCCGGGGCGCCGGGGCAGCCTCGGGACCGAAATCATCCTCCACGACACCACACCCCGCCCCACTTCCCTTTCCGCCCGAGTTGTGGAAATAAACGCAGAGGGCCATCGGCGCATGGTCTTCTCAGCCGCCGAAAACATTGCTGACATCGCGGAGAAAATCGGCGAAGCCCCCCTGCCGCCCTACATTCATCGCAAGAATGGCAGCGAGGCGGATGATCGGGAACGCTACCAAACGGTCTTCGCGAACGCCCGGGGCTCCGTTGCCGCGCCGACCGCAGGACTTCATTTTACCCAGGAATTGCTCTCGAACATTCGGCGGCGCGGCGTGGAAATTGCCTTTGTGACCCTGCACGTCGGTCTCGGAACTTTCGCGCCCGTGAAATCTGATCTCGTTTCAGAACATCAAATGCACGAGGAGCGTTACGTTGTCAGCGACGCCACCGCCGCCGCCGTCAGCGCCGCCAGAGAACGCGGCAGCCGAATCGTTGCGGTTGGCACCACCTCCCTGCGCGTGCTCGAAAGTGTCGCTGCTGCAAACGACGGAAAACTTGCAGGCGGATCGGGCCGCACACGCATCTTCATTCATCCGCCATACCGCTTTCAAATCGCGAATGCGTTGCTCACGAATTTCCATCTGCCACGCTCAACGTTGTTGATGTTGGTCAGCGCATTCGCGGCGCCAGGTGAAACGCGCGGCCGCGATCTGGTTTTGCGCGCGTACACTGAAGCGATCAAGGAACGCTATCGTTTTTTCAGTTTTGGCGATGCCATGTTCATTCAATGACGTGCAAGAAAACTCGCATCCCGATCTTGAAGACCAATCGATGAAACCGTTCGTGTTCATCAACATGGCGATGACTGCGGATGGGAAGATCGCGACCGCCAATCGCGCGATCTCCTCGTTCGGCAGCAAGGACGATCAGGATCACCTTCTCGAATTGCGCGCAACGGCCGATGCCGTCATGGCTGGCGCGCGGACTGTCGACTCAGCTGACGTGAACATGGGCCCCGGACCTGCGAGATTTCGCGCGATGCGAATCAAACGCGGGCTCGCAGAATACAACCTTCGCATCATCGTGAGCCGCTCAGGGTCGATCAATCCCGGCGCTGCAATCTTCAAGCATCCCTTTTCGCCCATCCTGATTCTCACCACGGATGCCGCACCGAAATCCAGGGTGAAGAAGCTGCGTGACCTGGCGGATAAGGTTGAATCGTTCGGCGATCGGGAAATCGACTTTCCTGCTGCACTGGCGTGGCTGCACAAGCAATGGGGCGTCAAGCGTCTGCTCTGCGAAGGAGGGGGTGAATTGAACGACGCGGTTGTTCGCGCGGGCCTGGTGGATGAAATACATCTGACTGTCTGCCCGTTCATCTTTGCTGGCCGCGAGGCACCGACGATCGCTGATGGTGCGGGAGTTTCGAACCTTGCCAGTGCTGCGCAGTTCGAGTTGAAGAGCCGTCGCCGCGTCGGGGCGGAAATGTTTCTCGTTTATCGCGCCCGCGTCGCATTGCGGCCCCCGAACTCAGTTGCGTGATTGCAGGGCACGCAGATGCTGCCGCGCCACGGCGTTGTTCGGCGCGCGTCGCAAAACCTCCTCAAACTCGGCTGCAGCTTCCTCACGCTTCCCCTGGTTCATCAGCGCAGTTCCCAAATTGATTCGCGCCTCGACCAACTCGGGCATGAGGCGCACGGCCGCCCGGAATTCCTCAACCGCCGCCTCTGCTTTGCCTTCCCGCCCCAGGGCAAGCCCGTGCAAAAAGCGCGCTGTTACAAGATCTGGTTTCAGCCGAACCGCATCTGCATAATACTGCGCGGCTTCCGTCCGCTTCCCCAGCTTCTCCAGGTTCTGGCCCGCTTCAATCCGCAGGGCTGCATCGCCAGGACTCAGCATCACGGCGTCCGCATAGTTGGTCGCCGCGGCAGCGAGCCATCCGCGCCCCTGGCAAAATCGAGCGAGGGTGGCGAGCTCGGAACCGCGGCGGATCCGATGCCGCAGCGCCTTTTGAAAACATTCCTCCGCACGATTGGTTTGGCCCGCTGACTCATACAGCTGGCCCAAACCCAGCCACGCGGTTCCGAATGCGGGCTTAATTCGCACAGCCCGCTGATACTCTTCAATCGCTTCCTCCCTGCGATCGAGTTTGGCAAGCGCTTGCGCCAGGTTTTGCAGGGCCCAGACATCCTGCGGTTCCCATGCGAACGCCTGGCGAAACGCGTCAACTGCCGCTTCGAACTTCTGCTGCTGCGCGCGCGCGAACCCCAGCTGCGACCACGCTTCCGGGTTGCTGGGCCACAATTGGGCCGCCCGTTCGGAGGCATCTGCAGCGAGCGCGGCATCGTTGTTTTGCAAACGCAGAGCCGCCGCCTGCAGCCAGAGCCACGCGTCTTTCGGCGCCCCTTCAAGCGCAGTTTCGGTCTGCTTCAATGCCGCGGCCAGCCGTTCAGCTGAAAGGCTCGCCTGCTCCATCCGCGCGGCGAGCCGCTGCGATTCGACCGCGTACGTCGACTGCTGGTTGAAGGGCGCGTCACTGAGGCGGTTCAGCATGTCTGACAACGCGGAATGGCGAGTGAATTCATTGTATCCCAAACGATTCGCACAGTCCGACAGGCCCGGCCATTTTCCAGGAACCGCACCCTCGCGCACGCTTGCGGGGAGCAAGGCCTCGATCTCCTTCACGATGGTTTCGGCGAGCAGGTAATTGCCCTCAAACGTAAGATGCACGTGCTCGTAAAACAGCTCGTGTCCGGGAACACCACCGCCACTCGCTGAAGCAAACGCGCGTTCAGCGTCCGCAAGCGCAACACGATTGTCCGCCGCGACCCTGCGCGTGATCTCGTTCAACCTGGAATCACAACGAAAGCGCAAGGTGTCCAAATCGCGCGCAGCAGAAAAGTAAGCTGCGGCGTCGGGTCGATTCAGTTCCAGCGCGCAGGTTCCGGCCCGGAATTGCAGTTCAGCGATTGTTGGATCCTTCTCGATCGCCGTCTTGAAATGATCGAACGCCGCCTGGTGTTGCCCCGCGGCGTGTGCCGCCGAGCCCTGCTCCAGGAGATCGCGCAATTCCTTCGAAGAACCTTCGCCTGCACTTCCCTGCTTCGATGCGAACGGAGCCGAATCGCGCAGGTTGACTGCAACGGTGCTGACTACAGTCTTCACGCCGGCCCGCTCGCCCGAGCGGATGATTGTGGAAAGGTTCTTTTCGAAGTTGCGATACACACGTTCCATGCGCTGGTCATCAGCCCCAACCTGTTGATCGAGAAACATGGTCATCCCGCCCCACTCTCCCTTTCCAGGTGGCGATTCCTGAAGCCGCTGCCTCAACGTATCGAGCGCCTGGCCAACGCGGGTTGCCTTCAATGCGATGCTGCTTCGAATCAGCGGCAATGGTGGCACTTGCGGGCCGAACACAGTTCCCGCTCCAAACGGCCCCACCACTTCGTTGTTGCCCATGTAAACCACCCAGATGTCCGCGTCCACATCCGCGCAATCACTCGCGATGGGGACTATCACGTGTGAGTTGATGCCAGTCATCGCGGTGTTGATGACCTCGAATCGCGTGTGCGGATAACGGCCGCTCAACAGGGCTTCAATGCAACGGCTCACGCTGAATCGCGGCTGTGGATCGCCGAACGCCGCCGATTCCCCAAACACGAAGATGCGGATCGTCTTGGAATCCTTTTGTTCCGAGATCCAGAGAGGCTGCGGCGTGCGGGCCATTCGTTCGCCAAAAAATCGCCAGCCAAACCGGCTGTTCTGCACGAGCTTCACGCCTTCGCCGGTTTTTTTTCGAACCAGAAAGCTTGTTGGATAGCCAAAACCAATTGCCCGAAGAACCATTTCCACGACCAGGAGGAGCAGCAAGGGCACGGCGAACATCACGATAATTCGCGCCAGCCAAAGCCGGCGGCGCGAGCGCGGCGCTTGCGCTTCGATCGGGTTTGCGGCGGCCGAGAATTTCGATTGGCGTTTTTTCATTCAGCAGACACGCGTGGCTCGAGCGCGGCGGATGGCTTCTGCAACATGGAGTGCGCCTCGCGCAGGAGATCGCGCGCAAACAACCAGTCGAACCAGAATCCTTCGTCGCGGCTGCCAGCGTCCAGTGATGACTCGAACCGCGTCGAAATGATCCGTTCCGCATTGGAGAATTCGGCCTGCGCGGATTCGTGCTGCCCGGCCCGATGCCGCAGCAGCACCAGCAGCGCGCGCGCAGTGGCGCTGCGCACTTCGTTGTGGTCGGAACATGCCAGCGCCTTGAGGCACCATTTCTCGGCACGGGCGAAATTGCCGCGGCGATATTCAAAAAGCCCAAGCGAGACCGAAGCCCACGCCGTGCGGAACGAATCTTCATACGTCCGCATTTCCGAGTTGGAGAAAGTCCGATCCGCAAAATCGGCAAGCGGTTCCAAAGCGGACATCACCACGTCGTCGGGAGGGAAGAGCAGGCTGATCTTCAAAATCCGCTCCGCCGCCACCGCGCTCGCCGTCCCGCCAAAACGTTCAATCGCACCCATGCGAAACCGGTTGTAGGCCGCCGTATCCTTCAACTCGACCAGCGCAGATCCGCACCCCAGGTAATCCAGGGTGGAAACATCCCAGCCATCGAGCTGGTTCACCTGCAGCAGAACCGTGTAACGCTGGGCCGCGTTGCGCCAGTCACCCTTCATCGCATGCCACTCTGCCAGCGCGCGAAAAACCGAGGCGCCTTCCATCGTCACAGGAGTCAGCGGAATCTCCGCGATGACCCTGTCGGCCTCTGCAAAGCGATCCTTGCCCATCAGCGCCGCCGCCTGCGTGATTTTCTCCCGCGCTTCGGCCTGCCGCCGCGCTAGTGTTTCCGTTACCCGCGCCCGCTCGGCACGCTGCTCCGCCTCCACCGCAATCCGCCGCGCTTCGCGTTCCTTCAGGAAGAGAATCAATGATGTGCTGAACCCGGCGATCAAAGCCGCAGCCACGGCGGCTGCCGCGCCGCACACCACCTTGTTCCGTCGCACAAGTTTCTGAAACCGATACAGGCGGCTTGGGGGACGCGCCGCAACGGGCTCGTGCTGGAGGTAACGTTGAATGTCCATTGCCAGCCCATTCGCCGTTTCGTACCGCCGCGAACGATCTTTCTCGAGCGCCTTCATCACGATCCAGTCCAGATCGCCCTTGAGCAAGGAGATGAGCTTGGGCGGCTCCGCCTGGCGTTCACGCGCGGTCGTCAATAACTCCTGCCCCTGCATGGTCGTCACCATCGTCGACGGCCGTTGCGGCTCCCGCTCGCGCAACGTTCGGCGCATTTCATCGAACCCCGACTGCATCAGCTTCGCGGGATCGAAAGGCGTCTTGCCCGTGAGCAATTCATAGAGCAACACACCGAGGCTGTAGATGTCGCTGCGGGTGTCAATGTCCAGCCCGCTCATCTCCGCCTGCTCCGGGCTCATGTAAGCGGGCGTGCCGATGAACTGCTCGTACGCCGTGAACAGCGTCTTGTCTGTCAGCCGCATCTCCGTCGCCTTCGCAATACCGAAGTCGATCACCTTCGGCACAGGCACGCCGTCATGCAATGTCACAAGAACGTTGGACGGCTTGATGTCGCGATGAATGATCCCTTTTTGATGGGCATGCTGGATGGCCTGGCAAATCTGGATGAAGAGATGCAGACGCTGGCTCGTGTCCTGATGCGCCTGATTGCAATAATCCGTGATCTTGAGCCCGCGGACCAATTCCATCACGAAATAAGGACGGCCTGTCTCCGTCGCCCCGGCGTCAAGCACCCGGGCGATGTTCGGATGATCCATGAGGGCGAGCGCCTGGCGTTCGGCTTCGAACCGGGCGATCACGCTCTTGGTATCCATTCCGAGCTTGATGATCTTGAGCGCCACGCGGCGGCGCACCGGCACCTCCTGTTCCGCCATGTAAACCACGCCGCACCCGCCCTCGCCAATCCGCTGCAACAGCTTGTAACGCCCTATGCGCGAGCCCGGGCCTTCACTAACCCGCGACTCGCCCAGCCCGTCGGCAGACGTTTTCGATACGGCCGCTGCGCTTTCCGCAACTGGCGCGGCATCGTCGAAAAATGCATTCGCCGCCGCAGCGGCCTCCAGCAATGAATCGATCCGCTTCCGCAACGCATCGTCGCCGAGGCACGCCTGGTCGAGAAAGGCACGTTGCGACCCGATGCTGTCGAGCCTGCGTGCTGCGTCGAACAAGGCTTCTTCCCGCTCTCGCGTTCGCGTCATGCGTCAATGGTTGTCATCGGATTCTTCCAAGTTCACTCCAGTCCGCCCTTACTCCTGCGCCCGGATCGAATGGTAAATCCACGCCTTTGCATACGCCCATTGGCGTTCAACAGTGCGTTCGGTCACTCCCAGGCTTTCCGCCACTTCCTGGTTGGTGAGGCCTGCGAAAAATTTCATCACGACCACCTTCGCGCGATCGGGATCTTCCGCCCGCAATTTTTCAAGGGCTTCGTCAATAAGGAGAACCTTGTCGTCCGGAGTCGATTCAGCGAGGTCGATGGAATCAATGTCGAGCCGGGCCAGCCCGCCGCCGCGCTTCAGCCGTGACTTTCTCCGCGCGTTCTCGATCAATATCCGGCGCATGGCTTCGGCGGCCGCGGAAAAAAAGTGTGCGCGGTTTTGCCATGAATGTCCGCCATCGGCGACCAGTCGCAGCCAGGCTTCGTGAACAAGCGCGGTGGGTTGGAGCGTCTGTCCCGCAGCTTCATGCGCCATGCGGGCGACCGCAAGGCGGCGCAACTCCTCGTAGACCAACGGAAGCAAGTCATTCGCCGCCTTCCCTTCTCCCCGGCCGATCGCCTGCAGAACCTGGGTGATGTCGCTCATGCAAATGGAACTTGTCGGCGAGATCGTAACAGGAACCGGGGAAAAAGTGCAAAGCGAGAAAGCCCGCGCCGATGGCTTCTAATCTCCGCACAACCAGCCGCTCTGGGCGGCGATTGGAAAGACAGGTCTAAAGAGTCGGACCTCTTTGCCACGAACACCTGCCGTGTCAGGTCCCTTCGTACAGGCGCGCCACCTCAAGCAGCAGCTTCTCGAGCAACTGATAGTATTCGTCCTCGGCCATCGCGCTCTTCCGCTCACGCAATGCATTCAATTCACTTTCCAGAAAGTCCCGCCGTGCGCGCTGCCCGGATGTCAATTGCCTTTCTTCCGTGCCACGCACCAGGTTCAGCTGATGCGCGCGGAGGCCATCGATCGCCTTTCCCGTTTCGGGCTTCTTCACCGCGCGCACGCCGACAAACCATTCCGCTGGCGTCCCCAGCCTGTCACCGTTGTCATCCAACAACGCATGCTCCGTCGCCAGACGCCCCGCCTCCCGATAAAACTGGTCGACCTGGCGCGACGCCATCAAATACGCCTCGAGAAGAGATGTCTGCCCATCCTTGTCGAGATCGGCCTCAGGATCTGCAACCGCCTTCGCGAAGTAATCACCGAAACGCGTCACATTTAATTCGTAGCCGCTGCGCGTCGCCGTGATGATCACCCTTCCCGGGCCCGACAACGCATTCAGAAAAGGTCCGCTCGCCGACGCGCAATTGATAACCGCAAGCGGACGCTGTGTGGCCTTCAAATGGCTGGCGAGCTCGTCCGCAGAAAGATCGGGGCCGCGCAAATTGAACTTCGCCACCTTGCCATCGAACGTACCATGACCAATCAACACCACCCAGAGTTCCCCATCGCCGATAGACTCATTCGTCAACGCAGTCAGAAACAGGGACCGATCCACCACGGCATTGTTCGTCTGCTCGCCGATGATCGAAATCTTGAACCCTCCTTTCGCCGCGGCAGCCTTCCACAGTTCCGCCGATTCCCCGAATTGCCTGCCCCATTCCTCCTCCCCGGGCGCACCCACCACAAGGATCAATGTTCGGTTCTCATTCGTTTGCGCAAATCCGCATGAGGCCGACAGCATCAAGCAGCCAAGGACAACGCACCAGCGCACGGCATGGAAACCGAACGTCTTCAAGGCCATCCTTTCCAGCGTCGCAATCCCCATTCACCCATGAGGCACGCGAGCGCGAACAACAATATTTCCGGCCGATGCCACATCGGTGAACTCGTTGATTCCATGACTGGAGCCCTGCGCGACGGAAGCTGACGCGTGAATTTCTCCAGGCCGGCGAGTTCAATGACTTCGCCGCCCGTCCGTTTGGCCAGCGTCTCCAAAACCGCGCGATTCAACTCCAGGGAACGAAACTCCTCGGCGTCGGGTTCAGAAACCCAGCCAGTCGCCGCGCTGACAATGGCCGTTCCATCGCTACCCTTGACTGACGCTTCCACCAGATACGCTCCCGCCTCGCGCGCGATGAATGTCGCTTCATACGTTCCCGGATCTCCCGGCGCCAACTCCGCCGGCAGTTGCACGTAATCGCCAATCCCATTCGCCGCCCCCGTCGAGCCACTCCGTTTCACCTGCCGGACCGCAACGGTCACGCTCACAGCGTCAAGCGGCTTGAATTCGGCGTCACGAGCGCGCACGCGCAAAAGGATTTCGGAAGCGCTCCCGGAGTTCGCGGGTTCCGCAGAAACACTGATTGCGGACGGCACATCCGCAACAAGCCAGCGCACCAATTGGCGCCACGATTTGCCGAGATCCTTCTGCATTTCCTCGTCGCGCAATCCCCACCGCCAGAAGTCGCCAATCGTCAGAGCCGCCGACCGGCCCAACCCAAAGCGCTGGACCACAAGCGCGGGATACTTTCGCTCGTCGGGATCAGAAACGGTCGCCAGCACGCTGGCGCCGGGCTTGATGTCGCGCACAGGATTGAAGACTTCAAACGCGGGCAACGCCTCCAGCCTCGTCCGCTCCTCGGATTCCGTCGGACGCAGCCGCGCCCACGGTTGCAGCCAGCCTTCACGGGTCAACGTGAGCCTCAGCTGCGATGGCAGTTCCATTTCGACCGAGCGATCGACATAAACCGGCAGCAGCGTCGCGATTGCAGTTCCAGCGTAATTGCCTTCGCGAAACGACTCCGCGCCGCCCAGCATGAGGAATCCCCCGCCGCGTTCAGAAACGAACCGCTGCAGGAGGCTCATCTGGTCACGGGTGAAAAACTCCGCTTCGACATCGTCCAGCACGACCGCGTGATACTGAAACAACTCCTCCGCGGTTTTCGGAAATCCCCCGCGCAATTCCAGTTCATCCCTCGTGTTCAGCCGAACCAGCACAGGCTGGTCGTAACGCGCGGTTTCCTCAGATTTTTCGTCGAACCCCCGAAACAGCGGATTGCTCGATTCACCTGCGCGCCCCTTAAACTCGAACTTGGGTTCGCGTCGGGCCACGCGGATCAGCGACACCATGTGAACCTGGTGATCCTCCTGGATCGCGCGGTTGAGAAACTTGTATTCCCAATTGGGGCGGCCCGCCACGTACAGGACGCGGAACGGCTCCTGTCCACGATCAACGAGGAGGAGCCGCCGATTGTTCACCAGCGTGGCCTCCTCGCTGCCCCCCGCCTGTCGCCAATCATCACGGCTTCGCACCTCCATCTCATAAAGGTGCATTCCGGGTTTGTCGGGCTGCACTTGAAATCGGAATGCCGCATCAGCCGCATCGCTTCGGGCGCGCTGCGTGGCTTCTGCAACAACGTTCGATACGCTCGTGAAGGGGACGCCGGGCGTGCTGCGATTGGAAGTGCCGAGGGTCTGGACGGCGACCTCGGTCAGGCGCGCAACGATCTCGTCGCCATTGTAGCCATGCGCCTTCACGTGCGCCTGGAACGTGACCGGGGCATCCTCGAACGCCGTCTGGCTGACCGCCGCCTTCTCGAGCGCCACGTCCTTGACGCGTGCATCGACGCTGGACACGACGGGATAAATGGGCGGCCCATCCTCCAGCGCGGAAAGTTCGCCCGACCAATCCGTCGCGTTTCCATCGGTAAACAACAGCACGCCCGCCACAGGCTGTCCACGCCACTGGTCGGCCGCGGTTGCGAGCGCATGCGTTAAGGCTGAAGCGCGTCCTTCAAACGTGAGCGATTGGAAATCCCGCGTGTGTTCCAGCCGCGCATCGAACGTGTAGCGTCGCACCTGGAAATGTTCCTCCAACGCCGTTTGCCATGCCTGCCGCTCCCCAGTCAAGTGGGCGCGCATCTGCTCGCCGCGCGAAGCTGCCGCGGTCGCGTCCTTGATCTTCATGCTCTGGCTGTTGTCGGCAATGACGCCGAAAACATTCGCGCCCGGGCGTGCCTTGCGGCTCACCCACAACGGCTCCAGCAAGGCGAGCAGGAGCAGCGCGACGGCTAGTATCTTCAGGGCCGAACCTGCGCTGCGGATTCGCCGCCGCGGAATGTTCCCGCCAAACGACCATAATACTGCGAACACAATCACCGCGAACAGCACGACCGCCGGCGCGATCCAGTCGCGGCCGGCAAAAACAATGGAGGCAAGGTGCGTCACCGCGTGGTTCCCAACTGTTCGTAGTACTTGCGCACCACCTCGGCAAAATTTTCAGGAACGGGATCGCGATCGAGGGGCGCGAGACCCTGCGGGTTTTCGCGACGCGCGAGTTCCTGCCGCAACCACACGCGCACCTGGGTGAGCGGCGCCACGACCTGCTGTTTCAAAACTTCGTCGGATGGCTTGCGGCCCGATTCGCGATACTCCCCGCGCAATGCCCCGACGCGTTCGCGAACGTTTGCCAGTTCGTTTCGAAGGTCGTCCTGGTCGAGAACCCGTTCCACATCCCGCAAGCGATCAGCCCAGTTCACGTATTCTCCTCCCGTGATCGGGCCGCCATTCCATGCGCCATCACCGCCACGTCCCAGTTGCTCAACCATTTCGCGCAATCGAAATCCGCCATCATCGCCGCCGCTGGAACCTCCGTTGTTGTTTGCCCTTCCCCCCCCGCCCTGCGCGACATTCCCACTCTGGCCGCGCTCGCTCGCGCTGGGCTGCTCGCCGCCCCGCTGGCCTCCCTGGCCGCGGTTTCCGGCTTGCTGGCCTTCACCTGGCTGCTGGCCTTCACCCGGTTGATTGGCGCTTCCATCTTGCGGCTCGCTCCATGCCCGTGCCACATCTGCCTGGCCCTGGCCCTGACCCTGTCCGCGTTGATTTCCCTGTCCGGGTTGGGCGCCTTGGCCTTCCTGCTGTTGCTGCCCGCCCGCCTGACGCTGGCCCTGGCCGCCCTGCGCCTGCTGCCCGTCGCGACCCCGTCCGCCGCCTTGGCCAGGTTGGCCGGCTTGTTCCGCCGAAGCCGACTGCTGCGATTGCTGCTGCTGTTCGCCGCGTTCGCCCTGGGTGCCTGAGCGTCTTTCGCCACCCGATCCCGATGCTGAGGCAAGAGTGTTCGTTCCTTGGAGGGATCTTCCCCCGTTTCGGCCCGATGCATTATTCGTCCCGGCGCCTCCCGCGGCCAACTCGCGTTCCACCTGCTCGCTGAGTTCCTCGAGCTCCCGCTGCGCGTAACGAAGCGATTCGGCTTCATTGCCGAGCACGCTTTCAGCCGCGCGATCCACGCTCCGTCGCAGGTCGTCGATGTTCCGCCGAACCGAACGTTCCGCTTCGCTCGCCTGGGGCAGGAAGCCGCGGTCGGCCAGCTGCGACGACATCTCCATGAGTTCCTCGGTGCGGGCCTGGTCGGCGCGGCGCAACGTTTCGTAAAGCTGGCGCGACAAAAGGGGCTCGGTGCTCTCTGATTGCTCGGTAATGGCGCGCATGCTGCCAAGCAGGTTGGTCAAGGCATTCTGCTGGCGCTGCATCTGGTCAACGATCTGGCGGCGCTCGCGCGAAGTGTCGAGCGAACGCTGTGCGCCGTTCTCCAACTGATCCAGGCTTCGCGCAATCTCCTCCTCGCGTTGAGCAAGCTCGCGGGCCTGGCTGCGCAATTCGCGCATCTGCTCCGAAAACTCGCTTGAAGCCTCGCGCCGCAAATCGTCGCGAAGGTCCTGCATGTTCTGCTGGGCCCGCGTACCTGCAGCCAGCGCCTCGGACGGTGATTGGCTCTCCATGCCTTCTGCCGCGCGCTGCATGTCGTTGCGCGTCTGCTCGAGTTGCTCGCGCGCATCAGCCGTCGCGTTCGAGCTCTGTTCCATCTGCTGCCGCAGTTCATCCACATCGGCAAGCATCTGCCGCTGCTCATCGCGCAGCCGTTTCAATTCGCGCCGCAACTCCTCGCGCTCGGCCTCGGTCCGCGCCGCTTGCAACGCAGTCTGCAGTTCACGCAGGCGCTCGTTGACGTCCTGCTGCCGCTGTGCCAGTTCGCGAAGGCGATCGGCGGTCTGGGTCTGTTCGCGCTGTTGGGCGTTGGGCTCGGCCTGCGCCTGGCGTTCCGTTTCGTAACGATTCTCCTCGCGGTTCATCTCCAGCTGCTCCATCTGCTGCCGCTGCGGTTGTCCGGATTGTCCGCCCTGGCCCTGACTGCGCTGTCCGCGGGTCATCCGAAATTCCCGCGGCATCCCCTTGAGCAGCGCCTGATACGCGTTCTGCTGCGCGGCAAGCGCCGCGGGAAGTTTCTCCGGCGATTTTTCAGCTTCATCCAGCGCCGATGCGGATCGTTCCATTTCCTTGATGGCGGTTTGCAGCGTCGCGCGCTCGCGATCGCTTTCGACCTGCTGCAACAGCTCGCGCGCCTGCTCCAGCGCCTGTCCCTGAGCTTCACGAATGACGACCAGGTTGGAACTGAAACTGGCGGTCGAAGGGGCGGTCCGAATTGCAAGATTGGGCGCACGCTGGGCTTCAGCCGCGCAACACCAGGCCGCGCAGCATCCGGCCAGCAGCCAGGAATGGATGCGGCGCCAGGGGCGCGCGTCGAATCGCGAATCCCGCGGGAGCAACCGCGCGAAAATCATTCCGCGCGATAACAGACAGGTTGGGGGAAAAGTTTTCATGGCTGCGCCAAGGCGCCACTGGCGCCTCCTTTCTCGCGTTGCATTTTCCACGTTGCTATCACTATCTGCTTCTGCAGTTCAGTCAGGCGCGTCGCCTGGCCTCCGCCTCCGCCGCCCTCCTGACCCTGTTGCCCCTGCTCCTCGCCGCCGCCGGATTGGTCCGGACGAAAGATCTCCTCGAAGGGGCGAACTTCAGCAAAGAACATATCACTGTAGGTGCGCCTCGGCTCTCCGCCTGGACCGTAATCGTCAGCCCAGACGAAATACGAGAGCACCTGGTCCACCTCGACACCCAGTTTCTCAACGTCAATGAGCTGCTGCAGCGGCCGCTTCTCGTTCGCGGCGGCGCCAGCCCCCAACTCAAAGAGGCGTGGCTCGTCGCCCGCGACGCCATAGCCGATCCCATATTTCAACAGCCCAAAGTCATCAGCGACCTCACCTTCCAGCCGCAGCTCCTGCAGACGCGAAATGCGCTGGTCGCCGCGCGGGAAGGTCAGCTTCAGTTCAGGCGAGCGATTCGGCAATGCCTGGAACACGAATTCAGCGGAACGGCGGTTCGTGCGGCCCTCGGCATCCCGAAGGTGCAGCGAAAACTTCGCGCTGTTTGTCAGGACAAATGCGTCGAGCGTCACGATCCCGTTGCTTCCGATATTCAAGGGGATGGTCGAATCCTTTGAAACCAGGCGCGCCTCCGAAACAGGCTTGTTCAACTGCAGCGCGTAATCGAGCCGTGAACCTTCGACGGCCGAAATGCGGAGCGTGTCGGGAATGCTCTTGTTGGTCTGGCCTGTGTATTGCGGGAACGACAGCTCCGCGTCAGCGCGCACCAGCGCCGGGAACTCAAACACCTTGATCGAATACTCGCGCGTAGATTTCTCGCCATACTCGATCTGGTAGGTGGCGCTTTCATTGATTTCGCGCAGGCTCGTTCCAAAAACTGGATCCGCCAGGTGGCGCTCGAGGGGAATTTTCTTTTCGGCCGCCTCGCCCTTGATCACAAGCGTCGCGCCAGCTGGCGGGTTCCGTTCGAATTCAATGGTCACAACAATGCTGCTGCCTTTCTCCACCTCGACATCTCCTGGCTCGACGGCAACTGATTCGATGAAGCGCAGCCTGTGGGTTGCAGTCTTCTCGGCGGCGGCGGGTGTGAACCAGGCAATCGCAATGACGACACCGAGCGCTGCAAGGTTTCCAAAGTTTGCCCAGCGGGACTGGCTCTCCAGGCGACGCTGAACCTGCCGTTGTTTCGGATGACGCAGGACTTCGCGAACAACGCGGGTTTGCAGGAAGTTCCACTCGCCCGACTGCGGATCGGGCTTCTGCTCCAAAGCCGTGGACAACAGCGGCCGCAATTCGGGATGCTCCCGTTCCAGCCGCAGCACGAGAAGCTCGAAATCATCTTTGCGGCGCCGTTCCCACAGGCGAATCACCCAGGTCCCCAGCAGCCCTGCGATCAAAACGAACGCTGTCACCCGCATGGGTTCGACAGCTGGCAATGTCAGACGAAGAACCGGAATCACGACGGCGATGCAGCCCCACCAGGCCATGAGGAGCCATCGCAGGCGTGTCCTGCGATGCACTCGTTCGAGGCCGGACAACAGGCGATGCAGGCGCGGTTCGATCATGCGAACTCCTCCTGCCGCGCGGGTGTGGACTCTGCGGGCTTGCCGGTGGGAGTCAGATTCGCCGGGTTGTGAGCTCGGGACTCCCGCCGCGCGAGCCACCCACTCAGCAGCGATTCTGTCAGGATCATGCCGAGCGCTCCGACGAGGCACCAGCGCCACAGTTTTTGTTCATTCTCCAGCTCTGCGCGCTGCGTCGAAAGAACCCGCGCGCGCCGCTGCGCCAGCGTCATCTCAACGCCGCTTCCCATCGGCACACCCAAACGCGCCAGAACGTCGAGAGGCATGGGCGCCGTGCGACTTTCATCGGCGGGAAGATTCACAGCGAACACACGATCCTTTCCTCCTGCCGTTGCACTGTAAAAGCCTGGCACTTCCGCAATTAGCGAGCTCTCTGGCGTGCCCGTTTCCGTTTTGCCATTTGGCAGCCGCCATTGAACCGGGTTTCCCGCGGGCGCAGGCGAAGGGATTGCATCACCCGTGATGAATTGATGGCGCGAAGGCGCCACCGCGCGGGCCCAGGCGAGTGTGGTTTGCATGAGCGGCGCAAACTTGCTTGCCACGGCCAGCTGGCTGTCGGCGGGATTCCAGCCTGATGTCCAAACGAGCAGTGCGCCTTTGCCGACTGTGAACTCGATCAGCGCGGGCGACTCGTCATCGAACTTCGCCAGCACGCGCGCGGTTGAGCCGGCGGGCAGGTCGAGTCGGCGATGCTTCCAAAAGTGGATTCGCGTAAAATCACTAAACCGAGGGTCGGCAAACGGCACGAAGAGCGGATGGCTGAAGTTGATGCCGCTCAGCAAGGAGTAGTTGCCCGACGCCTCACTGACACGCGCCGCCACTCCACTCAATGCTGATACCGTTTCGCCCATTTGATCATCCGTCAGAACGAGCAATCCAGAACCGCCATTCGCCAGCCATTCCCTGACCACTCCTGTTTCCGCCGCATTAAGGCTGCGCGGAACGACCACGAGCGGCGACTCATCGAGTTGCTCGCGTGTCACGGGTTCGTTGTTGCCAACGGCCGCAACTTCCACGCGCTCTCGTGCAGTGGCCGGAAAGGCGCGTTCAAAGTAGAATCGCAGCTTGTCTGGATCCGTGGCGCCCTCCACTCCAAGCCAGGCAATCCGCACGTGCTGCGCTTCGGGAAGGACGAACCACGCTCGATTGTCAAAAATTTCCGGGTCGCCCGCCAGTTCGACTTCCAATTGGCGGACGGCGTTTGAGGACGGCCGGGTGAGAGTCCTGATCTGGCCGGGGGGAACATAGGCTTCGATCCATTCGGAAGTGTTGCCGCCCGATGCCTTCCAATGAACGCGAAACCGTTCTCCTGAAGAATCCCGGCTATTGACGAGGCGGGCCGCGGTTGTCATCGCATCGGGGCTCTGTCGATTGTCCAGCATCGGAGCGATTCCTGCATTGCCCACCCGCCGCGGGGCTGCCGTTTCAACCACCACGTTCATTCCAGCCGGCCAGTCGTAACCTTGCAATCCATCGAGCCGCCCGCCTTCCTGCAAATCAGAGATCAGCACGATTTCACGTTGCGAAGCCGCATTGCCGGCGAGGGCAAGCGCGCGGAATTGTTCCGCAGAGAACGTCAGCGCAGGGCCGAGACGCGTTCCTTTCCATCCGGGTTCCAGCGAAGAGAGGCGCTCGCGCGCAATGCCTTCCCGCTGTTCCACCGGCAATGTTTTCCATTCCTCGAAGCTCAACACCGTTCGCGGCTCCCGATCAAACGTGACGATCGCCAGCTCATCCGACGCGGAAACGCGTGAAAGCTGTGCCGTCGCAACTGCGCGGACTCGATCCCAAACGCCATCGCGCTGCATGCTCGCGCTGGTGTCCACGAGCAGGAGAATTTGCCGCGCCTCGTTGCCGATTGGCGGCAGAACGGCATTGCCGCGAAGGAACGGGCGCGCGAACGCCAGCGCAATCAAGAGAATGCACGCGCAGCGCAGCAACAGCAGAATCCAGTGCTGAATCCTGCGACGGCGCGTGACCTTGGGCGCCACAGGGCGCAGAAACCGCGTCGAGCTGAAGAGCACGCGATCGCGTGTGACGCGGCGAATCAGGTGGAAGAGAATCGGACCGGCGATTGCAAGACCACCGAGCAGGAACCATGGTGCGAGGAAACTCATACAACGCGCCCTGGTTGCGAGTTGCGGCGCTGCCACTTCCCCCGCTGGCTGCGGCTGCGCAACAGCTCAGTCAATGCCACGTCGAGGGACTGGCTGGTCAGCAAACGATGATGAGCGACGCCGAGTTTGCGGCAAATCTTCTCCGCCGCTTCGCAATGCGCGTCGAGTTGATGCCGATAGTCCGCGCGCATGGCCTCGGGATTCAGTTCCAATTCGCGCCCGCTTTCCATGTCTTCAAGAACCGTTCCCGAGTTGAACTCAAAAGCCAGTTCGTTGGGATCAAGGATCTGAAAAAGGATGAGCTCATGTCCTGCAGCAGTGAGGCGCGCAAGGCCTTGTTCCATGGCGTCAAGCGGTGTCAGGAGATCGGAGATCAGGACGATCATTCCCCGCTTCCGCACAATTTCCGCAACGCGGCGCAGCAGCTCTGGAAGGTTCGTGTCCCTGCCTGGGTTGCCCCGATCCAGCGCCAGCATCAACTGGCGCAGGTGTCCGTGCCGATTGCGGGCAGGAAGGTATTCCCGCACCTGCTCGGCAAAGGTGAACAATCCCACCGCGTCGCCCTGCCCATGCAAAAACCACGCAAGCGTCGCCCCAAGCGTTCGCGCATAATCCGCCTTCGAGAATCCTGTCGAGCCATAATCCATCGAGCGGCTCTGGTCCACCAGCAGATGACATCGCAGGTTGGTTTCGTCTTCGAATTTCTTCAGGTAATAGCGATCCGACCGCGCGAACAACCTCCAGTCAAGGTAGCGGGTGTCATCGCCGGGTGTGTATTGCCGGTATTCGGTGAACTCCACGGAGAACCCGTGGTACGGGCTGCGATGCAATCCGTTCCAGAAACCTTCAACGACCGCGCGGGCGCGCAGCTCCAGGTTGCGAATCGCCATCAAGGTTTTCGGGTCGGCGAAACCGTGACTCAGGCTGCGGGCGGCAGGAATGGTGGAACCGTCGGGCATGCAACTACTTCGCAAGGTTGCGCAGCTTTCCCGTGCGCGAATCACGCTGGCGTGACACATCCGACGGGCGAGCTGCGGTAGGGTGGCGCATCGTGTTCACGTGCCCATCGGCTCCTTCACGTTTTGCAGCAAACGCGCGATGATCGCCTCGACGGTTGCGCCTTCGGCCTCGGCGCGATAATTCACCAGGATGCGATGTCGCAGCACTGGCGCGGCGAGAGTGCGAATGTCCTCGGCTGAAACATGCGTGCGTCCCTGCAACAACGCGCGCGCCTTCGCGCCCACAACAAGAAACTGCGAAGCCCTCGTGCCCGCGCCCCAGCTGACCCATTCGTTTACGAACGCGGGCGTCTCAGGCTGGTTCGGCCGCGATGCCGCCGCAATGCGCACCGCGTAACGCACCAGGCTTTGTGCGATTGGAACCTGCCGCACAAGTTCATGAAATCGCAGCACATCCTCGCCCGTGAACAGCGGCTCGATATTCAAAGGCTTGCGCGCTGTTGTCTGCTGAACCACCTCCACTTCGTCGTCCTCGGGAAGGTATTGAATCACCACGTTGAACATGAACCGGTCCAGCTGCGCCTCGGGCAACGGATAGGTTCCCTCCATCTCGATCGGGTTCTGCGTCGCCAGCACAAAGAACGGCTCAGGCAGCGGATGCCGCACGCCCGCGGCCGTGACCTGGTGCTCCTGCATCGCCTCGAGCAATGCCGACTGCGTCTTGGGCGGCGTGCGATTGATTTCGTCGGCAAGGATCATGTTCGCGAAAATCGGCCCCTTCACAAACGTGAGCCGCCGCCCCGCGTCCGTTTCAGAAAGAATCTCCGTGCCCGTGATGTCGGCGGGCATGAGGTCGGGCGTGAACTGGATGCGCTGGAAGTTCAGGTGAAACACGCGTGCAATCGATTTCACGAGCAGCGTCTTCGCCAATCCCGGCGCTCCCGTGATCAGGCAATGGCCGCCCGAAAACAACGCCAGCAGAATGTGTTCAACCACCGCCTTCTGGCCGATGATGACCTTCGAGAGTTCGGTTTCAATGTGGGCACGGCCGCTGATCAGCTTCTCGAGCGCCTGTGAGTCCGCCTGGTAGGTGGTGGTGGTTTCCATTCGATTAGTGCGTCATCGCGTAAAAGATGATGTTGATGCCAAGGGGGAAGGCGATGTTCTCGGAAAAGCGGTGAAAGAAAAAATCATTCTCGCCTTCGCGCTCCCAGCCGTCGCCGTTGTCGGTGTTGTGAAGGGCAAGCATCATGATCCTTCCCTTGTCGTCGTAGATTGCGCGGATGTGAACCTCGGCGCAGGCTTCGCCATCGTGCCCTTCATAGGTTGGACCGCCGTACTGAGTGCGGATTGCCGTCCGCGCATTCGGGATCTGCAGTGCGTTCTTCGGCCCCTTGATCGGAAACACGCAGTTGAAGATGGGATGATCCATCGGGACATCCACGAACCCGCGATCGGGAAAGACCTGCTTCACCTGCTGCTCGAAATTCCACCATTGCAATTCACCCCAGAAATCATCCGCGACCATGAACCCGCCGTTCAAAAGATACTTCCGCAGCATCAGCACTTCGTCTTCCTCCAACTCGAGGCGGCCCGGTTCCACCATGTAGATCCACGGATAGTTGAAAAGCTCGGGATCGGTCAGCCGAAGAATGCGGCCGTTCGGATCCACCTTGATCGATGTCATCTGTTGGAGCCGAAAGGAAAGGTTCAAGTCGCTGTCAGGAAAATCCGTTGTCCAGCTTCCAGCCGATCCCGAAAGATCCCCTTCGAAACTTCGCTTGTAGATGATCCGAACGAACGTGAAGGCGTCGGGCGTGAAGGCGGGCGGGTTTGTCCAGTTGGGTGTATCGGTGCTGTGCGATGCGACCTCGCGCGCAGTTCGGACGCGGGTTGTATCCACGGTGATCCCGCCTTCAGTCCAGGCGACGCTCCGCTCGTCCCCACCGCCGCGCATGCGCCATCCGCCGCGCCGCTGGCCCCAGACTGCCCCCGCCACGAGGAGCAGAATGATCACGACAAACAAAGGGCGCTTCATGAATCAGGGGTTTTGTGAAACAGGGGTCTGCAGCCGCAGGAGCAGCTCCTGTGCTGCGCGATAACGGGGCGCTTCCTCTAGCGCCTGCAACACGTGGCGCCGCGCTTCGGCCTTTGAATTTTCCCGCGCGTGGAGCAGCTGGGCCAGTTGGAAGTGTGTCTCAGCCGGATCGGCGGGCCCAAGCAGCAACAAGGCCCGATAAGCTCGAATCGCGTGGTCCTTTTCGCCCAGCTCCATCGATGCCCTTGCAAGAGAACGATGCGGCAGCGATATCAGCGGGTTCACAGCGAGAAGCCTGTCGGAATATTTCGCCATTGCAGCCCAATCCCCCCGCTGCTCCGCAAGCTCAATGAGGCGTTGATACAGATCAACGAAATCTGCATCGCGTTCGGCAAGGCGCTCCAGCACGGCCAACTCGGCATTGGTATTGCCCAGGTGGCGCTCAGTCACGGCAAGAAGCCACAGGGGATTCTCATGTCGGCTTTCCCCCGCATACGCCTGCGAAACCGCCTCCAGGATCGGCTTTGCGTCAGCCCATTGCTTCGACTCCATCAAGCCCCGCGCTTTCCGCATTTGCCTGTAATAATTATTCGGATGGCTCGCTTCCCAGATCATCATGCTCGATTCCATCGCGGAGCCTTCGGGCGGCTTGGCGAGATCGATGCCAGAAGCCACCGCGTCAGCCTTCGCACGACAGTAAGCGGCGAAGTCTTTTTCCAAGCCGCTCATCACAGTGGTCCGCGCTTCAATCGCGGGATTGATCTCTTTACCCTGGCGCAGATCGGCGAGGATCAGCTTGATCGCTTCGAGCCCAAATTTTTGAACAAGGTATTCCACGGCCAGAGATGATTCATAATACGCGAACATGAGATGCTGCCCGCTCTTCGGGGTCAGGAACGCGCCGCTCAGCTTGCTGAGGGGAACGAAGTCCTCACCGAGGATCATCTCGCGATAGGCGAGATTCATGTTCTCGCCCCAGGCCGGGTTCGCCAGCCGCTCCTCGTAAACCGAAATGCCCTCGCTCAGCCAGCGTGGCATCCGATTCTTCGTCGCATTCAGCGTCACCACATGACAGAACTCATGCCACAGCACGCTCTCCCAGTTCGCAGGATTTGGCGCCTGCGACGCGGGACTGTTCGCAGTGATCACGGAACCGAAACAAACGCCGAGATAACCGGGATTGCCCGGCATGCCGAAGGTTCGAACCTGGAAATCCTTTTGTTCCGGAAAGATTTCCACGATGGTCGGCTGCTCCAGACTCACGCCGTACTTGTCGCATAATGAGGTCTTCGCGCGTTCCAGCAACGAGAGCACACGATCGCCATAAACCGCGGCCTCGCGTTCCGACATGCGCACGATGAAGTGTTCGTTGGTGAGCGTGCGGAACTTTACCATTTTGTCCCGCAGGACCGTCAGGTTGTAGGCCGTGACGTCGTACTCGTCACGCTGATGAACCGCTTCTGCAAGGCGCCAGCCTTCCTCCGTCAATCCAAGCCGCAGCAGATCCTCAGCGAGCTGGCGCTGCGCCGGAATGTAATCTTCCTGCAGGCTCAATGCGCGACGCTGTGCGGCCGCACCTTCAGCGAACCGATATTTTTGTGAAAGCTTGCGGCCGATCAGGTGATCCACCTCGGGATTGGCCGGCCAGTGCTTCAACGCGGCGGCGCGAAACTGCGCCTCGGCCGATGCGTCGTTGCGCAGATGAGCCATGACTGCGCGAAATGCCAGCGCCTGATGCTGGTGCGGGTTCACCTTCAACACGAGCGCCGCCTGCTTCTCAGCCTCGTCATATTGTTCGCTGTCGACGAGGTGATCCGTCAGCAGCAGCAGGCTGGGGATGTGGTTCGGATTGATTTTGAGTGCGCCTTCGATCGCGGAAATCATTTCCTTGCGATCCCCGGTTTGAAACGCGTGCGCCAGTCCGCCGAGCAGGTCGGGGTCGCCGGGAAATTTTTTCAATCCCGCGCGGAAAGTCTCGGCCGCAAGTGCGAAGTCACGCTTCTCCATGCTGAGCCTCCCCGTGGCGAGGAACGCCTCGCGCGGCGGAGCACTCATGCGTTCAGCGCGGCGAAAACAATTTTCAAGGACGAGCCGAGGTTCAACTCCCAGGAGCAGCAGCGCCTCCCCGGCCGCGACGAGCCCGTCCCCATCCTGCGCAGCGAGACCGCGGCGCTCTATAATCATCCGCATCTCCGTCACGCGCCGGCTGGCTTCGATCGCATCGTTGGCAAAGAGGGCCGATTCGCGCGCCAGCAACAGCACGCGCAAGTCCATGGGTGAATATTCAAAGGCAACCTTCGCCCGCTGCCGCGCCTCAGCGTACTGTCCCGTCATCATCAACGACTTCACGAACAACACGTGCCAGTCGGTGGAGAGACTATTCGAACGCCCCTGCGCGGCCTTGATGACCGCTGCGTAGTCGCCTCTTAAAAACAATTGCTGCGCTTCATTGAGCGTTTGCGCGGCCAGGGAAAAAACCGCGAGAAAACAGACACCCGCAATCAACCGAAGCGACTTCGGCAGAAGACACATCACCGCCTGAAAGGTCTTCGAACTGGGCATGCCAGAGAATTCATACGCCCATTCATGCGACGACGCAATTGGAGTTTGACAAAGACGCGCAACGGTGCGCAAAAGCTGCGCAGACCAGCGCCAATACGCGATCAAATGACTGCATCGCGGTCGATAAAAATGCGGACGAATTTCGGCTGCGTCAGATCCGAACCGCGAATTTTTCGCCCGCCTTGACGGAGTGGACAAATGCCGCCATGAGTTCCGGAATCTGCTCCAGATCCTTGAGGCTCACGAGTTCCACGGGTGAATGCATGTAACGGTTGGGAAGGCTGATCAATGCGCTGGCGATGCCGCCGCGCGTCCAGAAGATCACGTCCGTGTCAGTGCCGCTCGTGGCGGACATTGCCTCATGCTGCAATGCGATGTTCTTCGCTGCAGCCACCTCCTCGATTCGCGCCACCACATCAGGATGATTGCAGCCGCCATGGGTGAGGGCTGGGCCTTTTCCGATCCGGATATCCCCGTGCTGGCACTTGTTGACCGTTGGATAATCCGTTGCGTGGGTGACGTCCACGACAAGGGCAATGTCGGGCTTGAGGGAATAGGCGATCTGGCGGGCACCGAGCAGTCCGACTTCCTCCTGCACGTTGGAAACGACACATACCTCCGCGGCAAAACCCACGCCCGATTCCTTCAACAGTCGCGCGGTCTCGGCGACGGCAAACGTGCCAATGCGATTATCAAAGGCGCGGGCAACGGCCAGGTCATTCCGCAACAGGTCGAACTCGTCAGTGAGCGTGATGGGATCACCAACGCGCACGAGCGACTCGGCCTCCTTGCGCGAACTCGCGCCGATGTCGATGAAGATCTCGTGGATCTTGGGCAGTTTCGGTTCGCCGTCCTGCTTGCACAGGTGCGGCGCGACGTTTCCGACGACGCCTTTCACGGAACCATTGCGGGTGTGAATGAAAACCCGTTGCGCCTTCGAGATGGCGGGATCGATGCCGCCCATTTTGCGAACGTAGATGAATCCGTCCTCATTGATGAAGTTTACCGCCATCGCGATCTCATCGGCATGCGCCGCGATCATGATCCGCGGGGAACCGCCCTTGTTCGCGACCCCGACGCAATTGCCGTAGGCGTCGGAGAACGTTTCATCTGTGAAGGCGCGGACGTAATCGAGCCATACTCGCTGGCCGCGGACTTCGTGCCCGACGGGACTCGGAGTGTTGACGAGTGTGCGTAAAAAATTCAGGGATGCTTCGCGCATGCGGGAAGCTAGTGGGAAACCCTGGACGCGGCAAAGCGCATTTCGCCGCCCGCCGCCTGCTGGCCTTGCCGCTGTTGCTACTCCCCTACCCGGGCTCTCGCGCGGCTCGTGCATCGCAGATGAAAGGGAAAGATTGTGCTGTGTTATTCAGAAGAAGCATCGGATTGGTCTCCCTCTCTTCCACTCGGAGTGGAGGAGAGGGCCGGGGAGAGGAGGAGCGCTTGAGCTTGGAAATGACAGCGCCCGCAGAGCACCCTCTCCCCCGGCCCCGCTCCCGCTCCTGCGTCGCAGGCGAGGGGAGAACGACAAGAACAGTGCCGGAATTCCCCGCATCCGCTGGCGGGTGCTTTCTGTCTTTGCGCATCCATCGAATTTCGTTAGCGTTCCCCTCGCATGTGGTGGCTTGAACTGCTCCATCTCAAGTCCAGTAACCCCGAGACTCGCCTGCAGGCCGTGCACCGCCTCGCGGAATCCGGCGGCGCGCGGGCCGTGGACGCACTGATCCAGGCGTTTCGCGACGAAAACCCGGAGGTTGCGTCGGCGGCAGCGCTTGCCCTTGGGAAGTTTCGCGACGAGAAGGCCACAAACTTCCTGCTGAACGCATTGCAAACGGCGGGTCCGGAAATGCGCCAGGTCGCTGCAGACGGCCTGAAGGAAAACACGGACGAACGGGTGACGCTCGCTTATGTCGGTGCGCTGCGCGATATCGACGCGGCCGTGCGGGGCCGGGCCGCGCGTTACCTGGATCGCCGCGGTTGGAAACCGGCGAACACGGCCGAACAAGTCTGGCTGTTCGTTGCCAGAGGGCAGATGCACGAAGCCGCGGCGTATGGACCCGAAGCCATTGAACCGCTGCAGATCGTGTTGCAAACCGCGCAATACAGCCTGCAAATCGCCGCCATTCACGCTCTCGGCAGCATTGCGGATGAACGCGTCCTGAACCTGCTGATTCCAGTCCTGCGAACTCCTGATCACGCCGTATGCGTTGCGACAATTGAAGCCCTGACGAACACAGGCGGACCCAAGGCATCCGAAGCCGTGCTGGGCACCCTGCAAAACCCCGACCATCGGGTGCGCGTCGCGGGTGCCGAAGCCGTCGCCCGCCTGGAAACGCGCGGTGCCGCGGAAGCACTGACGGAGCTTCTGAAGGATTCCATGTGGGATGTGCGGCGCGCTGCCGCGAATGCGCTTGGGAAACTTCAGGACGCCAAAGCAGTGGACGGGCTGATCGTTGCGCTCCGCGATTCCGATCCGGATGTGCGGGAGTCCGCAGTCGCTTCGATCGGGCGTCTCCGCGATCCGCGGGCGCTGGGTCCCCTCATCCTGGCATTGGTCGATCCTGAATCGGGAGTCCGCCGCGCCGCGACCTACACGCTCCCCATGATCGATCCCCGTTGGGCGCAATCAGACGAAGCGCGCCGCGTCATCCCGGAGCTGCGTGTGGCCGTCAATTCTGATTCGTCGTCCGTTCGATACGCTGCGACAACGGTGCTGAAGCAATTGGGCGAATCCGCAACGCAAACCGGCGGCATTGAAAGCGCGAATGTATTGACCACGGCGGGGTATAAACAGCGGCGCGTGTTCTCCGTGTTCATTGAGTTGATGCGCGATTCCGACGGCGACGTGCGCCTCGCAGCGACGGAAGCGCTCGGACGGCTGGGCGACAAGCGCGCGGCATCGGCATTGATGACGGCGCTTTCGGATCCGGACGACGCGGTGAAACAGGCCGCCAGCAAGTCTCTGGAGGCGATGGGAACGTGAGCGAGACCGCCACCCTCAAACCGCGCGCCCGGCAGATTCTCATTGTCGATGACGACCAGGACTTCGCGCAGATGTTCAAGGATTTTCTGGTGTCGTATCGCCCGGGCGCGTGGATTGTTCATACTGCCGATCATTACGCCCCCGCACTTACGGCGATTAAAACCCATTCCATCGACCTCGTCATCCTCGACCTGAAGATGCCGATCATGGACGGGCTTCAACTGCTGCCGTTGTTGAAACGCACGCACCCCGAACTGCAAGTGATTGTGCTGACGTCCGCGGCGCTCCCGGAGAATCGCGCGTTCTGCCTGCAGAATGGCGCCGCACTGTTCTTCGACAAATCCGAGGTGGCAACCGGATTCGACCGCATCTACGCCGCTCTGGAAGCCGTGGCATCCGCGCCAGCCGAAGGTTTTCGGGGAATGCTCCGCCAGGTGGGTCTGACAGAGGTGCTGCAACTCGAGTGCCTCGGCCGCAAATCGTCGATCCTTGAGATCTCCGCCGCGGGCGCCGTGGGCCGGATTTACATTCACGACGGCTCCATTCTCCATGCCGAGGTTGAGGAGAAGGCGGGCGAAGCGGCTTTGTTCCAGTTGCTGGGATACAAAGGCGGCGAATTCCAACTGAAGCCTTACACCAAACCGCCGCGCCAGACGATCGACGGCCATTGGGAATCGCTGATGATGGAGGCGGCGCGAGTCAATGACGAAGCTTCCGCTGGACCGCTCGACGCGCACGGAAACGTCATTGCACCTCCCGAGCCGGAACCCGTTGCCGCTGCGGAACGAACCATCCAGGAAATCATCCTTTGCTCAACCAGCGGCGAACTGCTCTACGAATGGCAGGCCCAGCGGATCGAAAAGCGCATTCAGTTCATGGACGAAATGCAAAACGCGGCGCATAGAATCGGCGAGGCGCTCGACTGGATTCGCGGGGATCGGCTGGAAATTCAATTCGCGCAGGAACGCATGGTCCTGCTGTTTCAATCCGATCGCAAACTGCTTGTTCGCTCAGTCTCGGGAGGATCGAAGTGACGAATCCTGTCGATCAATGGCTGCAGCAGGCAGCCCGCACCCGGGGAATTCTGGCGTGCGGCGTGCGGCTGTCCGATCAGTCGCTTCGGGTGCGCGTGTGCCGCGAAGATATTTCGAAGGCTCGCGTCGAGGAAGCGATGAAACGAATTGCCGCGACGGTGGGAACGATGCAGACCGCGCAGGGCACAGCTGAACTGCTGCGATGGGTGTTTGAGAGCGGCGACATCGTTTGCGCGCTTCGGCCGGGAGGCGCCATGGCGGTGTTGCTCGTGAATCGCGACCTGGCCGCTGCAGACAAAATCAAGGCGCTGATGCAGACTTTCGCCGAGACAACCCTCTGATCATTGGTTCACGTGCAGCACCTTCGCCGGCGGAAATCCGTTGAAATATGTTGCCGAGGCATTGCTGTACGCACCGATCTTTTCTGAATAAACGAGGTCATCGATTTCGAGCGGCGGCAGCGGTTCCGACTGCGAAATCGTGTCCAGCCCATCACACGTCTGCCCAAACACCGCGCTGATTTCCGCTTTGCCGCGGCGGAAAGACCGAATCGGATAATGGCAATGGTCGAAGATGATGCCGCTGTATGTGTGATAAACGCTGTCATTGATGTAATAACACATCTTGCCATCGCGGATCGCCTTGCCAATTACGCGCGCCACACTCGTCGCTGCTGACGCAACGAGGAAACGTCCTGGCTCGGCAACGATCTGGATGTCGGGGGCGAAGAGGCGCTCGATTTCGGTGTTGATGACACGTGCCAGTTCGCGGAACGGACGGACATGCTTGTTGTAATGGGCGGGAAAGCCGCCGCCGATATCCAGGATCTTCAACACGTGACCCCGCCCTGCTGATTCCTTCATGACGGCCGCGGCGGTATTAAGCGCCTGGACGAAGTTTTGGAAGTTGGTGCATTGGCTGCCCACGTGAAAGCTCAAGCCTTCGACAACGAGCCCCCGATCGAAGGCGGCGGCGACGAGATCCGCGGCTTCGCCAGGTGCGCAGCCAAACTTCGACGACAGCTCGCATTGCGATCCCGTATTGTCGACACGCAGTCGCAACACCACTCCGGCCTTTGGCGCATACCGCTGGATTTTTTCCAGCTCGCCGGCGTTGTCGTAGGTCACCAGCGGCTTGTATTTATCCAGCGCCAGCAACGTCTCCTTCGGCTTGGTTGGATTCGCGTAGATGATCTTGTCCCAGATAAAATCCTGCTGCTGTTTGGCAGGCAGTTTCCTGACGTTGTCGTAAACCGTGAGGAACTCGGGCAGCGACGCGACGTCAAAGCTGGCGCCGGCCTTGTAAAGCGTGCGCACGATCTCGGGCGCCGGGTTCGCCTTGACCGCGTAATAAACCTGCACCTTCGGCAGGTGCCTGCGGAACTCCGCGTAGTTCTTGCGGATCACATCATGATCAATGATCACGATGGGCGTCCCATGCTGGGTGGCCAATGATTGAAGCTCTTTTTGTGTCATGATGGTCGCGACCGCTTACGCTGTTTCAGGTGGGAGCACAAGTCAACTTGCGCGCGAAGCCGCACGTCAAATCGTCTGGCTCAGGTAGCCGCCGTCCACCCGAAGATCTGTTCCCGTGACGAACCCGCTCGCCTTTGAGCTGGCCAGGAAAACTGCAGCCCCAATCAGTTCGGAAGGATCGCCGAAACGATTCATGGGCGTGTGGCCAAGAATGCACTTCGTGCGCGCGGTGGGGGAACCGTCGTCGTTGAACAGCAGCTTGCGGTTTTGTTCTGCGGGAAAAAACCCCGGCGTGATGGTGTTCACGCGGACTCCCTTCTGCGCCCATTCACGGGCGAGGAACAGCGACAGATTCAGGACCGCGGCCTTCGCTGCAGAATAGGTCACCACCCGCGAGAGTGGCAGATGGGCTGACACGCTCGCAATATTGATGATGCTTCCCTTCCCGCGCGCGACCATGGCCGGGCCAAACTCCTGGCATGGGAGAAACACGCCGCCCACGAGATTGAGGTCAAAGTTCGAGTGCCAGGCTTCCAACGGAATGTTTTCGAATGGATTATCCGCAGTGACGGTTACCTTGGGATCATTGCCGCCAGCCGCATTGACAAGGATTGTCGGCGCGCCAAAAGTCTTCACGATCGCATCGTGTGCGGCTTTCAGACTGTCGCGCTGGATGGCATCGGCGCAGAAGAACGCCGCCTTGCCCTTCTTGGCTTCGATGGCTTTGACGCGTGATTCGCCTCGTTCAGCGTTGCGACCCATCACCGCCACCGCGGCCCCGGCCTGGGCAAGGCCTTCAGCAATTGCGCCCCCAAGGGCACCCGTGGCTCCGATGACAACCGCAACTTCGCCGGAAAGATCAAATAAGTTCGTCATGGGCGGCGATTGTGGGAGAAAGGCCGCCGCGGTTGAAGCTAATTTGTCGCCTTCGGCGGCAGGTTTCAGGAACGCGATTCCTGCAACAGCCGGATGATCAACTCGGCTCCATCCCTCATGTCGTACGGCTTCGACAGCACGCTCGCCTTCAATTCGTCCAGACGCGTGCGCGCCACGTCATCCAGGTAGCCTGAAGCCAGCACGATCTTCATGTGCGGCCAGCGCTGGACAACCTGCTCGATCAGCTCAATGCCGTTCATTCCCGGCATGCTATAATCCGTGAACAACAGGTCGACGGGCTCGGGGGTCGATTCAAGCACACTCAGGGCTTCAGCGCCGCTGCTGGCGACAAGGACTTCGAACCCTGCAGCCTGCAGGAAGCTGCGTGTGAAATCGCGCAGCAGGTCCAGGTCATCGACCACCAGCACGCGCCCGGTACCCTGCGCCAGTTGCTGGTGATTTGGAGCCGGCGTGTCTGCAACTGCCTCACGCACCACGGGAAAATAGAGGTGAAATGTCGTGCCATGACCGGGAACGCTGTCCACTTCGACAAACCCTCCCGCTTCCGTGAGGACACGCTGAACGATGGATAAACCGAGGCCCGTCCCCCGCCCTTTTTCTTTGGTCGTGAAGAACGGCTCAAAGACGCGATCGAGAAGTTCGCGCGGAATTCCTGAACCCGTATCGCTGACATTGCAGCACGCAAACTCAGCATCCTCCGGCAGTTTGTGCTGCTGGCGCTGGGCCGCGGAGAGTTGCACCACCGTGTTTGTGATCGACAGCCGCCCGCCGTCCGGCATTGCATCCTGCGCGTTCACGCAGAGGTTCAGCAAGGCCTGGTTCGCGCGGGTGGGATCAATCTTGATTGGAACCGCCTCGGGCGAGGGCACCAGTTCAAGCGTGACATTTCCCCGCAGGGTCCGGCGCGCAAGCTGGCTCGCTTCGTGAATCACCTGGTTCAGGTCGATCACCGAATTCTTCTCCTCGGTGTTGCGGCTGAACGTCAGCAACTGCTGCGTGATTTCGGAAGCGCGGGAGGCGGCAATACTGATTTGCTCCGCACAGTGGTGAAGTGCCGGCGTTTCATGGAGCTGCAGCAGCAGCAGCCCAACGTTGCCGCGAATCGCCTGCAGCAGGTTGTTGAAATCGTGCGCCACACCTGCCGCAAGGGTGCCGATGATCTCCATCTTCTGCGATTGAAACAGCTGGCTCTGCAGCTGGTGATAATGCGTCTGGTCGGAAATGCTGCAGATAAGCCCGCGGACTTCCCGGTTGTGGACGAGCGGCGAAATCTTGAGGATCCAGTGCCTTTCATCGGGCGAGGCATACTGATCCTCCTGCGCCTCTCCCGTCGCAAGCACCTGCCTGAACAGGCCCTCCAGCTCGGCCCGCCGTTCTGGCGCAGGCACGTAGTCGAGCAGCAGGCGCCCCATCTCCGGAGCACCCTCCACCCGGATCCCGCCATGCTCCTCCGGCATCCGCCGCCACCCATCATTGGCGTGGGTCAGGCGGAACTCGCGGTCCACGGTGTAGATCGTCGAATCGAGCGACGTCAAAATGCTGTGGATGAAATCGGATTCCAGCCGCAGTTCCTGCTCGAGCCGCAGGCGGTCGGTGATGTCACGCTCACACGCCACATATCCCATGAACCCTCCCGCCATGTCAGATATGGGCGAAATCGTCGCTTCAACCGGGTAGCGCGTACCATCGTGACGCACGTTCGAGAGAACGCCCATCCACTCGTGTCCTTCTCGAACCGTCTCCTGGTAACTTGCAATTTTCGATTGCTCTTCGGGAGCTCGCAGAAAGGCGTCGCTCCGGCCCAGCACATCTTCAATGGAATAGCCGGTGTGAATCTGGAAAGCCGGGTTGACGAATGCGATCCGGCAGTCTGCGTCCGTGATGAAAAAAACCTCGGGCGTTGAATCGATTGCGGTAACAAGGCGCCGTACGTGAGATTCCAGCCGCATGCGGCGGCTCGCATCGCGGAACACTACGAGAAGCCGCCCATCCTCAAGGGGTGTAAGTTCCAGGTCGATCGGGCTGCAACTCGCGCCGCCCGTCGCAATCAACACCGAGTAAAGCATCTCGGGTTGCGGAAACGAACGCGCGGTGAGCTGTCGAATGTGTTTTTCCGCCGCCGCCGAAACAATGTTGAAGAGGTTCAACGCGGCGGCGTCGGCCGCCTTCAGCAGGCGAACCGCGCGGGGATTCAGAAACTCGACCTGTCCGTCGTGACGGCAGACCATCTGGGCGTCCTGCGAGGCATCGAACAGATTCTTCCACAGGTGTGCTGAGGAATGGGGCGCGGATTTTCCTTCCGCAGAACCCGGGATTGAAGCCGGCGAATCCATGTTCAGCAATAGACCACGAGCGATTGGGTGATTGGCTGCACCCGGTTGTGATTCAGCAGTTTCTCGATGTAAGTCGCGTTCAGTTGCTGTCCTTCGGGAACGAGGAGAAGCCCGTTTGCCGTGTAGATTCCCCGTGCCAGGACCATGCCAGGCCGCAGTTCCGAGAGCAGGATTTCGCGTTCCTTTCGGGGCAGCGGCGCAAGTGGAATGGCTTTGAGCAACGCCCGTACTGCTTCGGGATCAAACGCGGAGCCCGATTGCACCTTGATTTCCTCCAGGGCATCGCCGCGGTTCAGGTCGCTCGATTCAAAAGCAACGGCCACATTCAACAGCCGCGCAAGCCACGGAATATTTTCGCCCGCCAACTCGTCGGGAAACCCGGTGCCGTCAAAACGCTCGTGATGGGCGCGAATCACTTTGCCAATCTCCTCCGTGCCGTGGCCCAGCGCAGTGAGTTCCTGTCCCAGGATCGGATGCTGCTGGATGAGCGCGCGTTCGCCAGGATCCAGCGAGCTCGGATTATCCTGCCACCGCCGGATCAACTGGCGCGATAACCCGACCATTCCAATATCGTGAAGAAGCGCGGCAGCATCCAGCACCCGCCGCTCGTCACTCGACAGATTTGCAGCCGTCGCCATCGAGCGGCACAACTGCGCCACTCGGCGCGCCTGATTTCCCAGCGTGGGATAAAACGTCTGCATCGTGTGCAGGCTCAGTTCCATCGAGCGCAGCAGCGTGGCCTCCAGCGCCTGGTTCATGCTCGTGAGCTGCTGGTTCTGCTGCGCCACGAGCTTTACCTGCTGCTCGAGCGAACGATTCAATTCAATCAATTGTTCGTTCATCGCCTGGGTCGCGGCATTCAGGCGTGCGTTCTGCCGTGTCAGGTCGTATCGCTGAACCGCGTTCTTGATGGTCACCAGCAGTTCCTCGCGAAGCCACGGCTTGACGATGAACCGATAAATTTCCCCTTTGTTAATCGCCTCGATGACTGTGTCCAGGCTAAGCACCGCCGTGATCAGGATCCGCGACGCGACAGGCTGGATCTCCCGCGCCTGCGCCAGCAAATCCAATCCCATCATTCGAGGCATCCGCTGGTCGGAGATGATCACCGAGAATTCCTTCCGCCGCAGCTCAGCCAGTGCCTCTTCGGGATCCGACGTCGTGACGACATCATAATTTTCGCGCCGCAACGTTTCAAATAGCGCCACCAAAATGATCTCCTCGTCGTCGATGACCAGGATGCGATGCTGTTCGGGCGGCGTTTCCTGTGGTGCTGCGGGGTGATTCATGAAAGGTCAGGTGCGCGCCAGAACGGATCGGATGCGCGAGATGACTTCGTGCGTTTGGAGGTCGTGCGGCAACATGGCGTCAACCTGCTGCAGCATGGCTGTGTCGAACTCATCCTGATTGCAACCGAGGATCGCAAGGAAGGTTTTGACGGGCAGTTTCTCGAACTGGATGCGCTGCAACAACGCCGCGTCCTCCCGGCGCATGGCCGAGGAAAGCAGGATTACCCCGCTGAATCCGTAGTCGGGCGAGTGAAGGGCTTCGACGGCGTCGTATTCCGATGCAGCCGGAACCGCGTAAAAACCATTCGATCGGAGCAATTCCTCGAACCGCCGCCGCGCTTCGCCCGGCTGGCCCACAACGAGCATGGTATGGCGGGTGGCCGGCGCGGCCTCCTGCACCTGCTGCGTCTCTGAAAAGTCCGCCTGTGAAAACCACAGGTGAAACGTTGTTCCTCCTTGATCGCGGGTTTCGACTGCTATTGCAATTCCGTGGCGCTCGACGAACAACCGCGCGTTGTAGAGCCCGAGGCCTGAGCCTTTTCCCAGCGGCTTGGTGGTGAAGAACGGATCGAAAATGGAATGCAGATAACATCCGGGAATCCCGGCGCCAGTATCCTGGACGGAGAGACAAACAAGCGGTGCGCGCGGAAAATCTCCCACCATCGGCCGCATGCCCGCCGGCGCCTCAGCGTGCGTGGTGGTCCGAAACGTCAGCGAGCCGCCGTTGCTCATGGCATCGGCCGCGTTCAATGCGAGGTTCACGATCACCTGGCGCAACTCGACCGCATCGACGTAAATTGGCAGCTGCCCTTCCGCCAGTTCCGAACCAAGCCGCACGCGCCGGCTCAACACCTTCTGCAGGACCTGGCTCAATTCGTTCACCACCTCGTTGAGATCGTGGTAGTTGCGGTCGCCCGGCTTGCCCTGGTGCAGCTGCCGAATCCGATGCGCGAGATCGCTGGCTTGTCCCGCAGTGCTTCGGATGAGGCTCAACCCGCTGCGCAGCGATTCGTTGCCGCCAAACTCCTGTTCGAAGGTTTCCGATAACGCAACGATCCCGGTCATGATGTTGCAGAAATCATGCGCCAATCCCATCGTGAGCGTGCCCAGGTTTTCCTTCCACGACATGTTCAGCAACCGCCGCTCCGCGATCGTTTGCCGCGTGATGTCGAGCCAGATGCCTTCAAACCCCAGAAGCAGGCCGTTGTCGCTGTGAACCGGTTGTCGATGTTCCCAAAGGTAGGTGACGCGGCCGGTTTCGATGTGGCGGATGCGATACGTGCTCGTGATGCCCGCGGGATTTGCGTCAATGTTCGCGAGCCGTTCCATCAGGGCATCCGTGTCGGCCTCATGCACCACCTGCCAGAAATATTTTGAGGAACGCCGCCATTCCGGCGCGGGCACGCCCGTGAGATCCTCAATCTTGGGGCTCACGAACGCGAAGCTGAAGTCGGGCCGCTGGCTGAAGATGATGCCGGGCCAGCGGTGCATCAGGTTATCGAGCTGCGCTTCGGCGCGCACGAGGCGGTTGAACACGGCGTGCGTCGCGGCCCGGCCCCACAAGGCTTCAGGAAACGCTTCCTCAAGATCCCGCACAGGCGGGAGCACGGATTCCAGCCTCACAAACCGAATCGCCTCGTGGCAGGCCACTTCAATCCCAATGCGTTGGGCGCCAATCGCGGTGCGGGCGGAGAGTTCAAGCCGATCAAACGGCTCCTGCCGCGAAAAAAATTGTTCGAGCGGCGCTTTCCAATCGGGAAAGTGGCGTCCGATGCACCGCGCAAGGCTGTCTCCTTTCAACTCGTTCGCACTCGCGCCAATCCAGAGCGCCAGTGATTCGTTGATCGAAAGGATTCTGCCAGATGCGTCCAGCGTGGCGGCTCCCGCATTAAGCCATTGAGGCTCTGAAACATGGGCAGGCGCAGCGATTGTTTCTGCGGCTTCGGGAGAAACGGCGGGTTCGTTCTGTCGAGTACAATCGGAGACGCTCATAGGTTTGCGCAACCTGGCCGACTTTCTGCCAACATAAGCAGTAACATGGCACCTGGCTATGCCACGAGCACCCCAGGACTACGAGTGCGGCAATTGCGCCGGCCGATTCTCTGAACTGGCGCTGTAAAGACTTATACAGAGGCCGTTTGCATGGAAGCAAGAGCAAAGCCGGAAGCGGAAAGGCGGCGTCGGTGATGGCCTGATGCCGCAGTCTCCCGGGCATCAAAGCCGCGTGGGATCAGGAGAACGAGGTCCACGCCGAACCGTGAACGGGCGCATAGGAACGTTGAACCTGCCGCAGGGTGGCTCCAGCCTGTTGCATCGCCGACCATTCAGAATCAGCGGCGGCGCGGACCTCCCCAAGCCATGAACTGTTTCTCCGCTCAAGCTCAATCAGCTCGCCAATGACGGAGCGCAGGCTGTTCTCCTGGCCAGTCAGGTCTGGGCCTGCCAGGTGCCATTCGGCCCGGGCTTCCTGGGTCCAGCGGATGATCTCGGGTTGCAGGGCTTGCAAGGCCTCCTGGCAGCGCTGCACGCCTGTCCAATTTGCCGCACGAATGGCTTCACCTTCCTGTTCCGCCAGGTGACGCCACTTCTCGTAGCCTTGAAACAATAGATCCTCAGCGCTCATGAATCATTTACGCAGTTGCCAGCGCGGACGTCTCTGACGCACCGATGGAAACGTGGGCCTGCCCGCTGAGCATGGCTGCCCAGGCGTCGCGCAGCACGGTGATGTGACGGATGACTTCGCGCACGCCGTCGGGCTGCTTCTGGAGATTGCTTTCCCAGAGGCGGCGGTCGAAATACTCGTACAGATCGCGCAACGTGTTCGCAAACTCACCACCGCCCTCCATGTTCAACGCCAGGTTCAGTTCACGGACAATTTCAAGGGCGCGATGAATGTTGTTGTGGACGGTCATGTTTGACTGGGCGGGGTCATCGATTTGAAAACCGGCGAGCGCCTGTTCCAGGAACCGCAGAGCGCCATCGTAAAGCATCAGCACAAGCTGGCCGGGAGGAGCGGTTTGGGTTGCAACTTTGCGGTACGACTTCCAGGGATTGGCTACATGCATGGAACAAAAACCGTCTTATCTAAGTTTAAGAGCGAGCAGATGTGCGAGGCTGCGAAGGACCTGCTCAGGCGGATACTGCAAATCTGCGACCAGCATCTTGGCTTTTTCCACCACTTCAGGGCGAACGTCAGGGGCGGCTTTCAACTGGGCTTGCAATGAATCGGACTGCAAAACCGCAGCGTCTTCTGGCGCCTGCCGGACCCCGCCCGCTTTCGATGCGGGTTGTCCCGGATCGGGTTTCCCGATTCTGTTCATGTTGAACTCTATTTCCATTCGGATTCACTCCATCTGGCAGGCTTCGTTTGTTGATTCGCAATCGGGTCGGCAGGCATGCAACTTGAGCAAAATATGCTCAGCGTTGAGGCAAGGTTTCGAGCAACTGTGCCACCGTGAACTGACCGAAAAGTTGCGGCGAATTGCGCATCGCCCAGCGTCCGTCCGTTGCGACATGATGAAGGTGTTCCTGCTGATACCGGTGCGCGCCTTCGAGCACTGCTTCCTTGCCCCCGTCGAATACTTCGTCGCACGCCCAGAGCACGGTTTGCGTCCGAACATCCACCAGTTTCATCCGCCAACCCACTGCAAGCGGAGCGTGACCTTTGAAGACAGTAAGTTGCGCAAACAGCACGGCGTCACAACCCGTAGCCTCCTGCACCGCGGTGAAAAAATGGTGCGGAAGCCATTCCTCGGCCGTCCATGCCGCCTGACCCGTGCGGGCGCGACACACATTGGGCTCCAGCAAAACCGGCTCGAATTTCCCAGTCTTGGCCAGTTCGGACAAAACCGTGGACCCCAGTTTCTCGCGCCCGTCCAGAAGTGACGGATCACTGGAGGACGACGCAATCGGCAAAACGGCCACACGACGGATTGTCTCGGGCAGGACGGGAGCTGCTGAATAGATGTTGTCCGGCTTCTCCATCGGGCGTGACAAACCCGGAAGTGATCGACATCCCATGGCCGGGGTTAGGAGACACAACAAAGCGATGGTCCACACTCGAGGCTGCAATCGGGATTTCAGACGGACGCTCATCATGAACTGAAATTCTTCAACAGATACTGCAACTGCTGATTGATCTTCGCCTGGGCGGTTTCCATCGATACGAAACTTGCCGTCATCCGTTCCTTGTTCGCCTGCACCAGCCGTTCCATGTCCAGGATCTGCTTGTCAATGTCACTGGCCTGCTTGGTGAGACGGTCCTGATGGTCTACGAGCGTTCCCTTCTCCCCGATGATCTTGGTCATGTATCCATCCAGCTTTGTCGCCAGTCCGGCGGACTCCGACGAAAACAGGTTTTTGACGGTATCAAGACTGGTGGAGAGTGCGCTGTCCAGAACGGCTGAATCCTCGAGCTTCAGGCTGTTGTCGTTTCCGTTGCTGACGATGCCCAGATCGGCGAGGCGTTTGATCGTCCCGGCAGTGTCAGGCAGCGCGGCAAATACTGAGGAACGAAGCCGGGAGGCGATCTCTTCGATGTCACTCTCGCCCGATAAAACTCCCGCGGTCACCACGCCATTTGCGTCCGTGCTGCTGGCCGTTTGTGAATCGATAACCGACTGCACCTTGTTGTAGGCCTCGATGAAGTTTTGAATCGCGCCCTTGATGGCTGCCGTGTCTGTGCTTGCCGTGACCGTCACCGAAGCATTCTCCTTCAATGCAGTGATCGACAGGCCTGCGATGCCGGAACTGGCCTCGGTAATCGTGTTCGAGCGGCTCCTGAGTTCGTCGCCACCGTTCACGGTGTAGGTCAAGTCCTTGCCCCGTTCCAGATTCGTTGCAGCGTCGGTATTCAAGCCCGCCGCCGCGAGAAAATTGCCCGTGACATCTTCGAGCGCGATTCCGATGTCACCCGTAGCCTTGCTGACCAGTTGAAACCGATCATTGACTGAATCGTAGGTGGCTGTGACCCCGGCTTCGGAATTATTGATGCGGTTGAGGACTCCTGAAACAGTGTCCGTCGACGCGTTAAATCCAATCTCCACGCCGTTGATTTTGAACTTCCCCGCACCCGCACCGCCATCATTGACCGCGGTCCCGAAGTTGGCGGCATTCAAGGTTGCACCCAATCGAACACTACCCAGCGCCAGGCTGCTAGAGACCGTGTTCGTGTTGTTGTTCATCAGGCGTGCTGCCTGAAGGAAGTTGCTCGTGTCGGTGCCGCTGCCCAGAACAATTGTCCCGGAACCTGTCAGGCGAATTTTGTCCTCAGCCGCGTCATACTCGGCTGTGACATCGCCGCCTGTAGCGCT
Organism: Verrucomicrobiia bacterium; assembly: GCA_035629175.1. Lineage (NCBI taxonomy): Bacteria > Pseudomonadati > Verrucomicrobiota > Verrucomicrobiia > Verrucomicrobiia bacterium. The sequence goes on from DASPIL010000018.1 coordinate 63,177, forward strand.
CGAAATCTTCGTGAACACCGACTCGAGGGTGTCCGTTGTTGCGACCGACACCTGCTTGCCATTGACGGTAAAAGTCCCTGCGGTGATCGAAACCGGAAAGCCCGCCGACGAAAGAGTAACCGACGCCGGATCGCCATCTGGACTGAGGGGTGACGCAACGTTGCCGGAACCGAGCTTTCTCGAGGACGTGGCGAGTTGGGTGATTTTGAAGATATAGGAACCCTGCGCTGCGCCGGTTGAAACCGTGGCGGAAGCAACTGAGGCATCGGACGTTTTGACGGCGCGGCTATCAAATAGCGAGGGATTTTTCAGGGCAGCAATCCGCGATTGCAGCGCAGTCAGCTGCGACTTGACGTTCGTATACGCGGAATTGCGCTGGTTCAGCAGGTTCTGATCGCGCAGCAGCCGCTGGGACGGAGCGCGTTCCACCTCGACCAGCTGGTCAACCACGGATTTCCAGTCGAAACCGGATGCCAATCCTGACAGTGATAAATCCATCGCCATACGGATATGTGTCGGACGTTTGCGCCCGCGGTTGAGGCATCACTTCAGCAAAAAGCTCGGACGGCGCAAAGCGCCGTCCGAGTGAATCACCAAACCCAGTTGCCGGGCTCCTTACGAGAGGAGCCGGAGGGCGGACTGAGGTGTGGCGTTTGCCTGCGCCAACATCGCCGTGCCTGCCTGGACGAGGATGTTGTATCGGGCAAATTGCGTGCTCTCTTCGGCAACATCCACATCTTTGATGCGGCTGTTTGCGGCCGAGAGGTTGTCTTTCAACACACCGAGCTGTTCGCTGTACATCGACAGGCGGGAGATGTTTGCACCCACCGTGGCGCGGTCGGTTGCGAGCGTGGTGATCGCGTTCTTAACCGCGGTGAGAGCCGTGCTCGCGCCGCTCGACGTTGCAATCGAGGTCGAGCCTGCGGTTGCCGTTGTATATGTGGCGGCGCTCAGATCCACGCCAGCCATCGAGAACGTGTTCGCATCGCTGTCCGTCGTGACCGTCTTCGCGGCGGAGCTGAACAGGGAGACACCGTTGAAATCCTTCGTTCCCAGGTCAGTAATGTAACCTTGGAGGGTGGAGAATTCCTTCTGGTAGAGGTTGCGATCCGCGTCCGACTTGGTGACGTCCTGGGAGAGGACGGCCAGTTCGCTCATGCGATCCAGCGCCTTTGAAACCTTCTTCAGGAACCCGTCCTGAGTCTGGTTGTAGGAGATGGCGTTGCCGATGTTGCTCGACGCGGCGCTGATACGATTGATCTGCGCGTCGAACCGCATTGACACAGCGAGGCCGGCGCCGTCGTCTTCAGGAGAAATGAGCTTCGAACCTGAGGACAAACGAGCCAGGGACTTGCTGAGCAAGCTGCTGGATTCACTGAGCAAACGAGCGCTGCTTTGAGCCGATGTGTTAGTATTAATGACCATAACTGCTGACTCCTTCCATGAGTCACCCTCTTGCGAGGGTTTTTTATTGCGCGACATCCCTGCCGCGAGGCGGATCTTTAATCAGGCGTCCACCTGTTATTCCTGCTGGCGGTTTAAGGCTGCCAGAGCCGTTCTTCGACAACCCCGCTATCGGCGAATGTCACCGACGCTTGAGGCCCGAAAATTCCGATCTGCCGACGAGTCTGGGATCTTTTTTCCAGGTCGTTTTCCCGACAGAAAATTGAACCGCAACCGTTGTTTTGTTGGGGCTGCGGCGCCATCACGAGCGCCGCGTCCCTGAACACCAACTCTGAAATCGTGAATCGCGCGGCGAGTGGAAGATGAGCTGTCATGTCCTTCCTCGTGGATATCCCGGTCTTTCGATCTTCCTTCACGCGATTTGAATGTTGCTTCGGTCGTTATTCCCGGCTCCGGGCGGATCACGACGCCCGGAGCGGGTTTTGTTTATTCTTACTGGAGCAGTCGCAGCACGTTCTGCGGCATTGAGTTCGCCTGCGCCAGCATCGCCGTTCCGGCCTGGACCAGGATGTTGTAGCGCGCAAACTGCGTGCTCTCATCCGCGACATCGACGTCCTTGATCCGGCTGTTCGCAGCGGTGAGGTTGTCCTTGAGGACTCCCAGTTGATCGGCCGTGTATGTGAGGCGAGACACGTTCGCACCGATGCTGGATCGGTCGCTTGCCAGCTGCGTGATTGCTGCTTTGACGGCGGTCAGGGCAGCTGACGGATCGCCCGCCTGGCCAATCGACACCCCGAGAACCGTCGAGCTGTAGTCGCTGCCCAGCACTGCTGTGTAGGCGCCCTGCTCGAGGTCTATGCCAGCCATGACAAACGTGCCTTCTTCGCTGTCGGTGGTGACGGTAAGGAGATCATTCGAGAAAAGGCTCACACCGTTGAAGCTGTTGCCTGCGAGATCCTTGACGTAATTACCAAGGGTGGTGAACTCCTGGTTATACAGGTCCTGGTCGGATCCGGACTTGGTGACGTCCTGGGCCAGGATTGCGAGTTCGCTCATGCGATCCAGCGCCTTGGCAACCTTTTTCAGAAATCCGTCCTGCGTCTGGCTGAACGAGATGGCATTGCCGACGTTGTTTTTGGCGGCGCTGATGCGGTTGATCTGCGCATCGAAGCGCATTGACACCGCGAGGCCGGCGCCATCGTCTTCAGGTGAGACGATCCTCGAACCGGATGACAACCGGGCGAGAGATTTGCTGAGGAGACTTGAGGATTCCGTGAGCAGACGAGCGCTGCTCTGGGCCGACATGTTCGTATTGATAACCATATACTCTTTCCGTGAGTCGCTTCCTTTTTACAGAAGCATTGATTTAGCACAGCGTCCTTGCTGCGGGTTTGCACTTGATTGGGCGGCTCACCGTTTGGCCCCGTCAGCTTTTTCTTTTTGCTGACTGTTGTCTTGCGACACGAAAGCTATCGGTGAAGGGCTCGCGGACTTTAATGCGTCCGCAAAAAAAGATTTCCTGTTTGCATCGCAGTTCCTTTTCCTGAACTTTGGAACCCGTTGAACTATGGCTGAAAACGCGAAGACGAATTACGACGAGAGCAAAATCAAAACGCTTTCCTCGCTGGAACACATCCGCTTGCGAACAGGGATGTACATCGGACGCATTGGCAACGGCACGCATCCCGATGACGGATGCTACGTGCTCGTGAAGGAGGTCCTCGATAACGCCATCGACGAATACATCATGGGCCATGGCAAGGAGGTCCAGCTGAAGATCGAACGCAACCGTGTTTCGGTGCGGGACTTTGGACGCGGGATTCCGCTGGGCAAAGTCGTGGACTGCGTCTCCAAGATCAACACGGGCGCCAAGTACAACGATGACGTCTTCCAGTTTTCAGTAGGGTTGAATGGCGTTGGGACAAAAGCCGTCAATGCGCTTTCCAGAATGTTCATCGTACGAAGCCATCGGGATGGCGAGTTTGTGGAGGCCCACTTCAAGCAGGGGAAACTCAAGAAGGAGGAAAAGGGGAAAACGCAGGAGCCCAACGGCACATACGTGGAATTCGAAGCCGATCCTGAAATTTTCAAGGACAGCGAGTTCCGGATCGAGCACATCGAGCGCCGCCTGCGGCACTACAGTTACCTGAATACGGGGCTGAAGTTGATCCTCCGCACGCCAGATTCGCCCGAGCCAAAGGTCTTTCAATCCCGCCTGGGCTTGATGGATCTGGTGATGGAGGATCTCGAAGCCGACGGCGCGGAACCGCTTTATCCGCCGCTGCACTACACGGGGAAGACGCTGGAATTCTGCTTCACGCACAGCAACAGCCGATATAGCGAAACCTTCTATTCGTTCGTCAATGGTCAATACACCAGCGACGGCGGCACGCACCTGAGCGCCTTTCGCGAAGGATTGCTCAAAGCGGTCAATGAATTCGGCAACACGAAGTACGAGGGCGACGACGTTCGTGAAGCGATCGTGGGCGCGGTGGCGATCCGCCTCAAGGATCCCGTGTTCGAATCGCAGACCAAGAACAAGCTCGGCAACACGGAGATTCGCACCGAACTGGTGAACCAGGTTCGCGAGGAACTGCTCCACTTCTTTAACCGAAACAAAGCGATCGCGGACAAGATCCTTGCCAAGGCAGAGGATACCAAGCAGCTCCGCAAGGAACTGCAGGACGTGAAGAAGCTCGCGCGCGAGCGGGCCAAGGCGATCACGATGCGCATCCCGCAGCTCAAGGACTGCAAGAATCATCTTGATAAAAAGCGCGGCAAGGGCCAGGGCACGATGGTTTTCCTGTGCGAAGGGCAGTCAGCCGCCGGTTCCATCACCAGTTGCCGTGATGTTAACAACCAGGCGGTGTTCGTTCTCAAAGGCAAGCCGCTCAACGTGTGGGACCTCAAGCGGGATGTCGTCTACAAGAACGACGAATTGTACAACTTGATGCAGGCGTTGAATATTGAGGACAACCTGGAAAGCCTGCGTTACGAGAAGGTCATTTTGGCAACGGACGCTGACGTGGACGGATTGCATATCCGCAACCTGATGATCACATATTTTTTCCGCTTCTTTGATCAACTGGTCCACGATGGGCACCTTTACGTTTTGGAAACACCGCTGTTTCGAGTCCGCAACAAGGACAAAACCATCTATTGCTACAGCGAATCGGAGCGCGACAAGGCAGTGCAGAATCTCGGCGGCAAGCCGGAGATCACCCGCTTCAAGGGGCTCGGTGAAATCAGTCCGAAGGAATTCGCGCAGTTCATCGGGAAGGAAATGCGCGTCAGCAAAGTTGAATACGCCGCCAAAACCGAAGCCTCCGGCATCCTTACGTTCTACATGGGCAAAAACACGCCTGAGCGAAAGGACTACATCATGGAAAACCTTGTCGTTCCGGTGGAGGATTGACTTCGCCGGATCACTCCGCTGCCGGCACCGTCGCTAGGCGTGAGATTTCCAGGAAGCGGCGATGTCTGCAAGAATCTCATACGAACGCAGCCGCGCGGAATGATCGAAGATGGCCGACGCAACGATCAGTTCCCGCACTCCTGTCTCTGAAACAAAAGCGTCCAATCCCCGTCGCACAGTTTCGGCGGACCCGACGAACGAACGCTGCAACATCGCCGAAGCCTGCGCCTTCTCGCTCGGCGACCAGTATGTCTCGATATCTTCAATCGGCGGCTGCAGCCGGCCGCGCGTGCCTCGAAAAAGATTCGTGAACTGCTGTTGCATCGAGGTGAAAAGGCGCCGTGCCTCCGCGTCGGTTTTGGCGGCGACCACGTTCACCCCGGCGGCCGCATAAGGCTCCGTTGATTGGGAAGAAGGTTTAAACCGTTCTCGATACACTTCCAGTGCCGGCAGCAGTGCGGCGGGAGCGAAATGCGATGCAAACGCATACGGCAGCCCCAGCTCTGCGGCCAACTGCGCGCCAAAAAGGCTTGAGCCCAGGATCCAGATCGGAACCCTAAGCCCGGTCCCGGGCACCGCCTGGACGGCGGAACTCTCCCGGCCCGGCGCAAAATACTCCTGCAACTCCATCACATCCTGCGGAAACCGATCCGCCGTGGCTGGCGTTCGCCGCAACGCCAGCAGTGTTCGCTGATCGGTCCCCGGCGCGCGGCCGAGACCAAGGTCAATCCTCCCGGGAAACAAAGATTCCAACGTGCCGAATTGCTCCGCAATCACGAGTGGTGAATGGTTCGGCAACATGATGCCTCCCGCTCCCACCCTGATGCTGCGGGTTCCTGCTGCGACATAGCCGATCGCCACCGCAGTCGCGGCGCTCGCGATGCCGATCATATTGTGATGTTCCGCCAGCCAGAAGCGGCGATAACCCCATTCCTCTGCGTGCTGGGCAAGGTCGAGCGATCGACGCAGCGCTTCACCAGGAGTGGCGCCCTCCGGAACAAAAGCCAGGTCGAGAATTGAAATCGGAAGCACACAGGATTATCGCCTTTCCCTTGCCACTGACAAGTGAGCCGGAACTGGACGGCCCGAAACCAGCGCCCCGTGCCCTTTCAAATAGCTTTATTCCCACCAATCGAGCCGTTATAAGCGGGGCATGCACCCTCTTCTCCGCCTTCCCCGCCTTGCCCTCGGCGCAGCGCTTGTGTCCCTGATCACCGCCTGCCCAGCTCACGCCGCGACACTTCCATGGGTTGGCACCACCATGGATGAATACATTGCGACGAACGAAATCGCGGGCTCTGTCACGCTCGTCGTTTCCAGGAACAAGGTCCTGCACCTGGAGTGCAACGGATTTGCCGATGTCGCCACAAAGCGTCCCATGACTCCTGACACGCTGTTCTGGATCGCATCCATGACGAAGCCAGTCACTGGCGTCGCTGTGCTGATGCTCATGGACGAAGGCAAGTTGAACGTGAACGATCCCGTCGCCAATTACCTGCCGGAATTCGCCGGGCTCAAAACCCCTTCGGGAAAGCCAGCAAACCTGACGATCACACAACTGCTCAACCACACGTCCGGCCTGGGTGAGGCGACAGGTCCTGCGGCGCAGCAGGCGCGCACGCTGGCAGATCTGGTTCCGCTCTGGCTCGCGGCTCCCATGAAGTATGAACCCGGCGAAAAATGGCAATATACCCAAAGCGGCATCAATGCCGCCGGCCGCATCGTCGAGGTGGTGAGCGGAATGAGTTTTGACCAATTCCTTGAGCAAAGACTCTTCAAACCTCTTGGGATGAAGGACACCACGTTTTATCCCAATGAAGAGCAACGCGCGCGGCTCGCGACGGCGTATTCCCTGAACCAGGGAACAAAAAAACTGGAAGCCGTGACGCCCCGGAGGGATTTCGGTTCCCGAAACAGGCCGCCGCAGGGAAATGGCGGACTCTATTCCACTGGACCCGACTACGCGAAGTTTTGCCAGATGTTGCTAAACGAAGGAAAGTTCCGCGGACACCGCTATTTAAGCCGGGCCGCGATGAAGCATCTGACAACCCCGAACACCGGCGCTCTGCCAACGGGTTTCTTCCAGAACGACACTTACGGACAGCGTGGCGCGAACTATGGATGGGGCTTGGGGACCTGTATCCTTCGGACTCCACACGAGGGCGTGGCGGCCATGCTATCGCCCGGGACCTACGGACACGGGGGCGCCTGGGGCACGCAAGCATGGATCGATCCCGAAAAAGAAACGGCTTATGTGCTGATGGTCCAGCGCGCCAACTTTCCAAATAGCGACGCCAGCGACGTGCGAGCGGCCTTCCAGCGAGCCGCTGTGGAAGCGCTGTCGAATCGGTAGTCGCTTGCGGGCGCCCGCCAACGCGGAGCACCGCCCGCGCGGACCTCGGTCGACCCACGGGAATTTGTCATCCCATTCCTCGCGTTCCGGGGGATCGGAGGATCATTTTCCTCATTCTCAAGATTCAGTTAAACACGCTTCCCGCTTGGCCGATATTGCTGTCGGCTATTTGTGCCTGCCGTGAAGAAACTGATTTTAAGATGGGTTTGCGTGGGATTGTTGGTCGGACTTGTCTCTGTTCCGGCATCGCTGATGGCGCTCGACGACAGCAAGTCACTGCGTCAGTTCAATTGTCGCAACTGGACGCGGCAAAGCGGACTGCCGGTTAACAGCATCCGCGCACTGGCTCAAACCGAAGACGGTTACCTGTGGATGGCAACGCAGAAAGGCCTCATCAAATTCGATGGGAACAATTTCACCATCCTGCCTCTTGCGGAAGTAGTGACCTGGCGCAATCGCACGTTGATCGCACTGGAAACGACCCGCCGTGGCGAGCTGTGGTTCGGAATTGAATCGGGAACCTTTGGGGCGCTGGACCATACGAACGGATTCCGCCGCCCGCCAAAAGCCGAGTGGGTTGCCCCGCAGCTGAGTGTGCTTTCCATCCTCGAGGCGAAGGATGGCTATCTATGGCTGGGCACCGCCAACGGCGTCGCGCGTTGGAATCCCGCCAGCAATCAACCGGCATTGTGGGATACAAACGTGTGGAACGCCCAAGTTCTTCATGAGGATTCCAGTGGCCGCATATGGATCGGCACCACCGACCGCGGACTTTTCCGCTGGGAAAATGGAAACCTCCAGCCGATCGATCTGAAGCTCAACGGCGAAAGCATTTTTGCGCTTACCACAGACTCGTCGGGCAATCTCTGGGTCGGAACCCAGTGGGGTCTGCGCTGCTTCGACGCGCAGTTGAATCCGCGCCCCGAGTTTCAACACTTCACCGAGGTCCGCGTCCTCTACACAGATCGCGTCGGAGGCGTGTGGATCGGCACCAGCGGCAACGGGATCCAGCGCTACTATCGCGGCACGATGGAAACGATGACCAGCACCAACGGCATCGCCAATAACTACGTCACTGCCCTGCTGGAGGATCGCGAGGGAAGCATGTGGATCGGAACACGCGAAGGCTTGAGCCAGCTCAGTGACGTGAAGTTCCCCATTCTGACTGAAGCGGACGGCATTCTCGGCAGCGCCGCGCACGGGGTTGCTGCGGGCGTTGACGGCGGGGTCTGGATTGCGTCAAGCCGCGGCGTCTCTTGGCACCACGGCACCACAAACAAACATTTCACGGTCGAATCGGGGTTGCGCGTCGCCTACACCAAACGCGTCCTGCAAGCGCGGAACCGCGATCTGTACATCCTGAACGGAAACCGCGAAATCGAGGTCATCGCAGGCGACGCCATCGTCGCGCGTCACACCTTCGAGAACTGGCCGACAGCGATTGCCGAAGATTCAGCGGGTGTAGTGGTTTCGGTTGGCACCAGCCTTTTCCGTGTGAATCGTCAGAAGATTGAGCCGTTCACGTACAATGACGGAATCGCGCCTCAATTTTACTGGATCCGAAATGTTCAAAGCTGCGCAGATGGTTCCCTGCTCGTCAGTTCCGTCAACGGCTTGTTTCGGTTGCGTGACGGCGATTTCGAACACTGGTCGACGGATCAGGGCTTTACGGACCTCGACGTGCTCTATGCCCTGGAGGACGACGAAAAGACGATCTGGATAGGGCAGATGTCGGGCCTGAGCCGTTTGCGGAACGGGCGCGTGATTCACATCGCGGATGACCTTGTCGGCACGGTCGTGAATGCAGTCATGCCCGATCATCGCGGAAACCTCTGGATCACTTCACTCCGCGGGATCATCAGAATCAGCAGGCAAAGTGCGAACGACGTGGCCGATGGCCGTTCGCAGCATCTGGATGGCGTCCTGTACGATGGCTTGGAATCGGTCAAGACGATCGATTCCACCGACGCTGAATTCGTCGCGTGCAGGACTTCCGACGGACGCATTTGGTTTCCAACCCCGCAGGGACCCGTGCGCATTGACCCGGATCACGTACCTGTGAACCAGATTCCGCCCCCTGTCAGAATTCACAGCGTTCTCGTCAATGGAATCGATGTCACCGAAAAGGGCTGGAGCGAGGTCAAGGCTGGAGGCGGTGAGTTGTCCTTTCAGTTCACTGCGATGAGCCTCTTGGCGCCGCAGAAGGTGCGATTCCGCTACATCCTTGAAGGCTACGATGCCGCCTGGGTTGATGCAGGAACGCGCCGGTCCGCGTTGTATGCCAACCTGAAGCCACGGAGCTACACATTCCGCGTTCAAGCCTGCAATGCTGACGGACTCTGGAATGAAGCAGGCGCGAGTTTCGCAGTAACGCTTCCACCGCAATACTATCAGACTGTTTGGTTCCGGATCCTGCTCGGTGTGTTTGGAATTTCCGCACTGGGCGGCATCTACACCTTTCGGGTGCAGCATCTGCACCAGAAACAGCGGGCCTTGAGGGATGCCAACGAGGCTCTCGAGCAGAACATCCGCGAACGCACTTCCGAACTGAGCGAGCAACGCAATCTCCTCAGGACTCTGATTGATCACCTGCCAGATGAAGTCTTCGTCAAGGACAGCGCCGGCCAGGTGATCATCAACAACCTCGCGCATGCCCGCAACATGGGCGTCGAGGATCCGGCCGATGCCGTCGGCAAAACCGATTTCGACTGTTTTCCGGCTGTCCAGGCCCAGCAATTTCGCGCCGCGGAAGAGAAGCTGCTGAAAAGTGGTACCGAGTATGACGCCGTCGAATGCGTCACTCTCAGGAGTGGGCAGGCCCGATGGCAGCGAACCACCAAGGTTCCCGTCCGCGACAGCAGCGGCCAGATCATCGGGCTCGCGGGCATTCACCGCGACATGACAGAGCGCAAACGATGGGAAGCGGAAATGGAATCGCTGCACAAGCAGCTGCTGCAAACCTCACGACAGGCTGGAATGGCCGAAGTTGCCACAAGCGTTCTGCACAACGTCGGCAACGTCCTCAACAGCGTCAATGTCTCCGCGTCGATCGTTGAGGATCACGTCCGCAATTCCGGGCTCGAGCGCTTGCAGAAGGTGGTGGAATTGCTGCAGGCGAACAGCGCTGACCTCCCGCGATTCCTCACGACCAATGACAAGGGAACCAAACTGATTCAATATCTGGATACGCTCTACAAGACCTTCGTTAAGGAGAAATCGCGGGTTCAAGAGGAGGTCCAGTCCCTCAACAGCAACATCGAACACATCAAGAAAATCGTGTCAATGCAGCAGAGCTACGCGAGGGTTGCGGGCCTTGTCGAATTGGTGAAGCCATCGGAGTTGCTCGAAGATGCCTTGCGCATGCACGAAGCCGCATTTCAGCGGCATTCAATCCAAATCGTGCGCGATTACGAGGACATCGAGCCAGTTCCGCTCGACCGGCACAAGGCGATGCAGATTATTGTCAATCTGCTGCAGAACGCCAAATACGCCTGCGATGTCAACGAGGCGGATAACCGCTTTGTCCAGCTGCGGATTCAGCGCGACAGCGGAGATCGCGTCCGCATTGAGGTGATTGACAACGGCATGGGAATTCCGCCCGAGAATCTGACGCGCATCTTTTCCTACGGGTTCACCACCCGCAAGGAAGGCCATGGTTTCGGTCTTCATGGCGGAGCCCTGGCAGCCCGCGAAATGGGAGGCTCGCTGATGGCCTACAGCGACGGCGAGGGCAAGGGCGCGCGTTTCGTGCTCGAGTTGCCAGGTCGACCACCCGCGACTGCGCCGCGCATGGACATGGGATCACGGACCGAAAACAGCGAACTCGTCCCTGAACTCGAAAGTTCCGCGATGTCCGCCTGACACGGATAAGATCCCGGCCCGCCTGGCGCTATCGCGCGCGCCTCCGAAAGAGGTGCATGTCCTGACCCTGCCCCGGAGGGCGGCCTTTCCGGCCGCTTCAATGATCGCACTGAATCGTATCAAATGATTGCACACGGGTTCGCGCACGCTTGAGCAGCGTAAACGCCGCGCTCCTCCTGCAGTGTGGCTCTGGGCAGTGTCAGGATGCATCTCTTCAAAACTTTCTCCAAAGAAACCTTTTCTTTTTCGGCGACCCTTTGCAGCATTTTAGCCGTCGCGTCTTGAACTGAACGGGAGATCGGAGTTGGATTCCCCACGCGGTAACTTTAAATGCACGCGCTCTTGAGTGAGCCTCTTGAACATGGCAGAGAAACCGAAGAACGATTCGAAGCAACTCGATCTTGAAATCAGCGCTGGTAAAAAAGGCAGCGGCATCGACAACGCGCAGCCGAATGCGGAGGCAAACGCAGCGTCGGCCCACGCTGAAATCGTTGCCGAGCAGGTGCCTGCCAATCTCGTCCATCACCCTTTCAACCCCGCAAAAATTGAGCTGCCCCTGCATCGGCGCGTCAACACGAGCTTTCTTGAATACGCCAGCTATGTCATCCGCGACCGCGCGATTCCCCACCTCGCCGATGGTTTGAAGCCCGTGCAGCGCCGCATCCTGTGGGCGCTCCACCAGAATGATGACGGCCGGTTCATCAAGGTCGCCAACCTTGTCGGCGACACGATGAAGTATCACCCGCACGGAGACGCGGCCATTGGGGATGCGCTCGTTGTGCTGGCAAACAAGCGTTACCTCATTGAGGGCCAGGGTAACTTCGGCAACATCTTCACGGGCGATCCCGCAGCCGCGCCGCGTTATATTGAATGCCGGCTGACCGAGCTTGCGCGCACGGAACTCTTCAACGACGAGATCACCGAATTCGTTCCCAGCTACGATGGCCGCAACAAGGAACCCGTCACCCTCCCCTCCAAGCTGCCGCTCACGTTGATGCTCGGCACGGAAGGAATCGCCGTCGGGCTTTCAGCGCGCATTCTACCGCACAACTTTCCAGAACTGCTCGAGGCGCAGATTGCGATCCTCAAAAAGCAGACTTTCAAGTGCCTTCCCGATTTCCCCACGGGCGGGCTCATGGACGCCCGCGATTACCAGGATGGAAAGGGTTCCGTCAAGGTGCGCGCCAAGATCAAGGTCAAGGACGATGCGACCGTGGTGATCAAGGAGATTCCGCCGACCACCACAACCGAAGCCCTCATCGCTTCCATCGAAGATGCCGTTCGCAAGGGCAAGCTGAAGGTGAAGTCGATCAATGACTTCACCTCCGAAACTGCGGAAATCGAAATCCGCTGTCCCCAGGGAGTTGATCCTGAAAAACTTGTCGATGCTCTTTACGCCTTCACCGACTGCGAAGTGTCGTTATCCAGCCGCATCATTGTCATCCGAAACAATCGCCCGGTGGAGATGACCGTGAGCGAAGTGCTTCGCGAGAACACGGAACAGCTCGTCGATATTCTCCGCCGCGAACTGGAGTTGAAAATCCGAAAGCTCGAGGACGAACTCCATTTCCGCACGCTGGAACGCATCTTCATCGAAGAACGCATTTACAAGCGCATCGAGCAATGCAAGACGAACGAGGCCGTGCTTGCCGCCGTCCACGATGGCTTCAAGCCGTTCCGCAAACAGATGTACCGGGATTTGTCCGACGCCGATGTGGAAAAACTCCTGAGCGTTCGCATCCGGCGAATATCGCTCTTCGACATCAACAAGCATCGTGAAGAAACGGACAAGGTCAAAGCAGACCTGGAGGAAACGCGCAAGCATCTCAAGAATCTGACGAAGTTCGCTATCGCGCACCTCGAGGCGCTGCTGGAAAAATACGGCCCGCGTTATCCGCGGCTCACGACCAAATCCTCGCGGCATGAGGAAGTCGACGTCAAAGCCGTCGCGTTCAAGGCCTTCAAGGTTTCCTACGATCGCGAGAGCGGATACGTCGGCTACAAGGTCAGCGGTGAGGAATTCAAACTCGATTGCACGAAGTTCGACAAGCTGCTGCTGGTGTTCAGGGATGGCACTTACAAGGTGATCGATTTGCCTGAAAAGATGTTTGTCGGCCCTGATGTTGTTCATTGCGCGCTGCCTGACCGCGAAGGCGTGTTCACGTGCGCTTACACCGACCGGAATGCCAGTTATCTCAAACGGTTCACGTTCGGCGGAACAATCCTGAACAAGGTTTATTCCTGCATCCCGGAGAAATCCCGGATCCTCTACTTCGCCCCGGGAACCCCCAAGGTGTTGTACATCCGCTACAAACCGGCTCCGCACCAGAAGATCACACAGCAGACTTGCGATCCCAACGACATCGAAGTCAAAGGCCCGAAAACGCGCGGGCGGCAGATTTCCATCAAGGATATCAGCTCCGTCACTGCGACCCCGACGCGGGGCTGGGACGAGAACGCGACCACGACGAAGATTCTGTTTGTTTGATGGCGAGATGCCGAAGTCTCGCTGATAAAGCCCGCGGAGCCGTGTTCCGCTCCAATTCCTCGCGTCTTTGTGGTCGGTCATCCACTAGTTCGTCTGCCCAAAAAAAACCGCGTCGATGCAGCGTGGCATTATTTGGGGGAGGTCGTGTTTCAATCCGCGCTCCGGGTTTGATCCCGGAGCGACCTAGAAGAGCAGACTGGTTTGTGAGGGTGAGTAGTTTCAATCCGCGCTCCGGGTTTGATCCCGGAGCGACGTCGCAGCAATGCCATAGCTGTCCCCTCGAGCAGCGTTTCAATCCGCGCTCCGGGTTTGATCCCAACGGCTGATTCATCTGGATCGAGCGGGTGACAGTCCAGAGGGATGAGGATAGAAAATGACTAGACATTTTTTACCCCCTGCCGCAGGCTTGCTTCATGGTTTTGGTCAATGCTCCGACTGAAAGCGATGTTTTGGATCGG
>DASPIL010000019.1 GCA_035629175.1 Verrucomicrobiia bacterium
CGGGAATGGCTCCTCCAACTCCGCCAGCAACATCCCCAAGCCAAGGTCGGTCTCTGTCTGGAACAACCCGCCGGCCACCTCATCAGCTTCCTGGAATCCTATGACTGGATCACCCTCTACCCCATCAATCCCATCACCCTGAGCCCGTTCGACTGTCGCCTAAACAAGTAGCTCGCCGCCAGGAGTTTATGAAGTTTAGGAGCTCGTTTTCGAGGCTTACACGCGATTTTGAGGTGGATTTTTAGGCTGTAAGCGAACTGGCGGTTGGGTAGGTTTCCACACATGGCAAACCGGGTTTGGGGCGGCGGGCGCGATGGCGGCGTTCTTCACATTACCCATCGGTGTCACAATCGAAGTTTCTGCTGAAGTTTGCCCGGGATCGAAACGCCTCTCGAGAAAACTGCGGGAGCACATGGAAAAGTATGAGGTGTGCCTGCGGGATTATTGCGTCACGTGCAATTACCCGCATTTGTTGATGGGCCGGGAACGGCTCGAGGCAAGCCGATACATGCAAGAAGTGGCAAGTGAGTTTGCGCGGGAATACAACCCGCGCAGCGACCAGCTACACCAATCAGCTCAAGGAGGTGACCCGTTACGTTTACGCCTGAAACGAACGCCAATCTGGAAGTGACGCGGTTTGGCTATAACGGCACCGGGGACCTGCTCACATTCCGCACGGAATCCGTGGAAGACAGACACTTCTTCCACGGACGATCGAGGGATATGTGCTAAACGCTAGTCACGCGCTTCGCGCTGGATGTTTTCGCCTGCGTTCTCGGCGGCTCGTCCTACGTCGCGAGCGGCATCTTTTGTGGCATCTTCGACCTTCTCAGCCGCGCGTTCGGCCTCGTTGTCCGTGCGTTCGAGTTGGCGTTCGGCGTCGCGGCCGGTGCGCTCCAGGCGGTCTCCCGCACGCTTTCGGCAGCGTCCTCTGCAGCCCCGCGCGGTGTGTCATGGTCGGGGTCCCAAAGGGGTCCCAAAGGGGTCGCGTCTAAAGAGTTGACAATTGCAGCGCAGCGGAACGGATCGGCCCCTCCCAGTGGGAGTGTGTCGGGCGATTGGATACATGTGAGAGGGGGCGACTTGGAGAATTGGCAATGCACGACTTTAAATGTCAAAGCTTTAGACGCGACCCCATCGCTTTGTCTCAACGGTTTGGGCGCCCAGCGCATTCCCGATCCAACCACGTCCGGAGATTTCACCCGGCGCTTCAGCGTGGAGGACATCACGACCCTGCAGGAGTGCATCAACCGGACGCGGCAGCGCGTCTGGCAACAACAGCCCAAAGGGTTTCTGGAGGAAGCTTTCATCGACGTGGACGGGACGATTGCCCAGACCTATGGCGAGTGCAAAGGCGGGATGTCGCTCTCGTATAAAGGAATCTGGGGTTACGCACCGCTGACAGTGAGTTTAGCCAACACGCGGGAAGTTCTTTATCTTGTGAATCGTCCGGGCAACGCAGCCAGCCATCAGGACAGCGTGCCGTGGATTGACCGTGCCATCGATCAGGTCAGGCCCGTTGCCGGACGGATCACCTTGCGCGGGGATACTGATTTCACGCACACCGCGCAACTGGATCGGTGGGATCAGAGCGGAATTTTCTTCATCATGGGAATGGATGCGCATCCCAAAGTGGTTGGATCAGCCGAGGCCCTGTCGGAGCGGTCCTGGACGCCTTTGGAGCGGTTGGCCAAGTATGAAATTTTGACCGAACCGCCCGCGAACTGCCAAAAAGCGACGAAAACTCCGCTGTGTGATGCATGGAACGACATTTGGACAAAAACTCCGCCGATTCAGTGACGGAAAAAGCCACTCGGAACCGAATCGAAGTAATTTAAGCCGCCAAATTCATGTTCGGCTGAGATCCGCATCCCATCTCGCTTGTTTTAGGTCTAGGCGCGACCCCAAGCCCCCGGGGACACGTTTTGATGTCACTGTTCCAAATGCGGAAGCCGGATTAAGAGATCTAAATGCTCTTCGAGAGCCTGGCGAACAGTCTCATCTCGAAACCTCCGGACTATGATCGCATTTTGAAGAAAGATTCCGTTTTTGTCGATGAGAACGCGCTTCTCAAGAAATCCCGGCGTACAAACAAAAACAGATACAGTAAAATCAAAGGATGCCAAACGAGCACCCTCACCTCCGAGTTCGACGCGCACCTCACTTCCCGCATTAACGTCGTCGACAGGACAACTGTCTGGGTAATTTAGATAATAAAAAGCCGATATGTCGAACTGCTTAGGCATGTCTCAAAACTTACTGGTATTCGCAGAATATAGTGACGCGAGTTGGCCCCCATGCTAGTATTCGCGCATGGGAAATCCCAAAGGCGTAGAACGCGATTTTGATCAACTCGAACGGCGACGATTTAAAGCAGCCCGGCTCTTCGATCGCGGAATCCATCAGGGAGAAGTTGCCCGGAGATTGGGCGTTCATCGTCAGTCGGTCAGCCGCTGGCATCAAGCGTGGAAGAAGCAAGGCAGCAAAGCACTTTGCAAGGCGGCGCGAGCCGGTCGCAAGGCGCGTTTGCAGCCGGAGCACTTGGAGAAGTTGCGAGCCGGTTTGAAAGAAGGTCCCGAGGCCCTGGGCTATGGCACGTCGCTGTGGACGACGTGGCGCGTCGCCGATCTGATCGAGCAACAGACGGGGCAGAAGTTTCATCCAGGGCACGTTTGGCGGATTTTGCGGTCGCTGGGTTGGAGCTGCCAGCGCCCCGTGGGCCGCGCCATCCAGCGGGATGAACCGGCCATCAAGCGGTGGAAGCGGGTCCGCTGGCCGGAAATAAAAAAAAAGCGCTCCAGCAGCATCGAACCGTAGTGTTCGTGGACGAAAGCGGTTTGAGCGAGCGGCCGCACCGGGTGCGTACCTGGTCGCCGCGTGGCCAAACTCCGGTGCTGCAGTATTCGTTCAACTGGCACAGCCTCTCGGCCATGGCGGGCATCACGATCTGGAACTTCTACTTCCGACTGTTCGCAGGCAGTATCAAAGCGCCGCAGATCATCGAGTTCCTGGAACATTTGCAGCGACACATTGGCGGCCGATTGACGATCATATGGGACGGACTTCCCGCCCATCGCAGCAAGCTGGTGCGCGAATTTGTCGCCGCACAGGGCGGGACGATTCAACTGGAGTTTCTGCCGGCGTATGCGCCAGAACTCAATCCGGTGGAATACATCTGGGGCTATTGCAAGCAACATGAACTTCCCAATCTTTGCCCGAAGGATTTCGCGCAGCTGAGTTGGGCTGCTCGCAAAGCCCTCGGTCGGATGCGTCGGCGCCCGACATTGGTGGAATCCTTCTGGAAGCAAGCCGAATTGTTTTGAATTAGTGTCACTATATTCTGCGAACTTCAATAATAATCACATGAATGTTTACACTTTGAACAAAATCTTCAAAATTCCAGTGCAAATCCGGTGTCCCATTATCTCGGTGAGGAAATCTTACTTGCCGCGATCCATCGGTCGCTCTCACGCCGATAATTCGTCCCGTTTTCCTGTCTGGCATTACACTCGTACTTCGCCCCTCCATAAAAAACGCGCAATGGGGTCGCCCATTAGGGCGCTGGGTCAACAAGTAAAAAGTTATCCGCCCCGCTTCTTTCGCGCGGGTTCTCCTGTGCCTCTGCACAAGCTTCGAAGTGACTGACCCGATCCTGTCTTTTCGTCTGCTGATTTCGAATCGCTCCGCAGAGGATTCGTTCAGTCACCCATCTGGTTCTAGCGACTTAGCCCGTTCGACTGTCGCCTAAACAAGTAACTCGCTGCCAGTAGTTTATGAAGTTTAGGAGCTCGTTTTCGAGGCTTACACGCGATTTTGAGGTGGATTTTTAGGCTGTAAGCGAACTGGCGGTTGGGTAGGTTTCCACACATGGCGCCAATCTGGAAGTGACGCGGTTTGGCTATAACGGCACCGGGGACCTGCTGACATTCCGCACGGACTCCGTGGAAGACAGACACTTCTTCCACGGACGGTTGAGGGATATGTGCTAAACGCTAGTCACGCGCTTCGCGCTGGATGTTTTCGCCTGCGTTCTCGGCGGCTCGTCCGACGTCGCGAGCGGCATCTTTTGTGGCATCTTCGACCTTCTCAGCCGCGCGTTCGGCCTCGTTGTCCGTGCGTTCGAGTTGGCGTTCGGCGTCGCGGCCGGTGCGCTCCAGGCGGTCTGCGGCGCTGTCACCGGCGTCCCGCACGCTTTCGGCAGCGTCCTCTGCAGCCCCGCGCGGTGTATCATGGTCGGTGTCGCATGCCGTCACAAAGAGGGCAAGTCCGGCACACACTCCGGCGATCATCGGCATTTTTCCGTTGAGGATATTCTTCATGCTTTTCATACCCTAAACGTCGTCCACAGCATCCCGCCCTCAAGGGCGGCGAATACCCCGGAAAACGGAATTTAACGACGCAACGGCAATGCGGGTTAAATCCGGCCGAGCAGTTCCTTCCAGCGTTTCCAGGCATCCTCCCGCGCCTTCTTGTTTGCTGCATTCGCATCCGCGGCTTCACCGCTTCTCATGAATCCGTGCCCTGCACCTTCATAAGTGACGGGCTCGAAGGTTTTTCCCGCCGCTTTCATGTCTTCAGCAGCCTTCGGAACGGCCGATGTGATGCGCGCGTCGTTCTCGCCATAGAAGCCGTAAACCGGCGCTTTGATGTTCGGCATTGCCGCAGTGGAAACAGCATCGCCGTAAAACACGAACGCTCCCTTGATCTGGCTGTTGGTGGCGAAGTTGAATGCCTGCCGGCCGCCCCAGCAGAAGCCAGCCACCACGACCTTTCCATTGCAGGCGGGCAAACTCGCGGCGTGCTTGATCGCGGCCTCGAGATCCGCGGCAATCTGCTCGGCAGGCAGGGCGCGGATTGCAGTGCGCGCGGCATCGCCGCCGCCCGCGCCTGGCGTGCCCGTCAGGAAATCGGGCGCGATCGCAATGTATCCCGCTTCCGCCAGTTGATCGGTCACCCCCCGGACCCAATCGGTCAGGCCGAATATTTCGTGGATCACGATCACGGCCGTTGCTTTTTCCTTCACCTCCGGAAATGCGATGAACGAACTGACTTCACGATCACCGTTCTTCACTTTGATCCACTCCAGGTGGCGCGGAGATTTGTCGAGGCGCTCCTTGGGAGTCACCTGGGCCCACAACGGCAGGACGGTCATCGCGATGGCGGTAAGCGTAAGAAGTGATTTCATAAGGATTGCGGACGCATGTGTTGGACCGGGTTTGAGTGGAACGGGGATGCAGACGCCGGACTGGGCGTGAGTGTTACAGGCAACGCTGAATCTATTGCGCCGTCCCAGCCCCGTGTGGACACCGCCGTCAGGCTGGCAAACCTGCGGCGCGTTATGCTGCGAAATGAGCGCTGCGGCTCAGATCACGGTTCCGTGCGGGACGATTCCGTTCTTGGGCACAATCACGACGCCATCGCGAATGTAATAAAGCGGGTGATCGGCATTCTCCGGCTTTCCCGACGGGGTGATCACGACGTTGTTCCCGATGCGCGCGTTCTTGTCGATGATCGCGTTCTCAACTCGCGTGTTCGTGCCGATGCCGATCCGCGGACGGCCCGCGGCTTCATTGGCATGGATCGATTCATGTGATTCATAATAATCACAACCGAGCAACACGACACGGTTCACCTCGGTTCCCGCGCCGACAATGCTGCGAACGCCCACGATGCTGTTGCTGATATGGGCGTGATTGAGAATGCAGCCGTCGGAAATCACCGCGTGATCAATGTGTGCGCCGTTGATTTTGGAGCCCGGCAGGAACCGCGGCCGCGTGAAGATCGGTGACGCCATGTCGAAGAAGTTGAACCGAGGCAATTCAGACGTAAGGTCGAGGTTCGCATCGAAGAACGAACGGATCGTCCCAATGTCCTCCCAATATCCCTGGAACACGTAGGAATAGACGCGCTGGGATTCAATCGCGCTCGGAATAATGTGCTTGCCGAAGTCGGCGAGCGTATTGTCCAGCAACTGCCTCACGACATCGCGTGTGAAAACATAAATGCCCATCGAGGCGAGGAATAATTCACGAGCGTCCTGGATTCCCAGCCGTTCATACCATTCCTGCGGCAGCCGCAAAGAATCCTGCAGCGCGGGATCCTTAGGCTTCTCGACGAACCGCGTGATGCGCAGGTCCTCGGCCATCTGCATGATGCCAAACGCCTGGGAATCGCGGCGCGAAACGGGAATCGTTGCGATTGTGATGTCCGCGCGGGTGTCGATGTGCTGCTGAATGATCGTGCGGTAATCCATTCGATACAACTGATCGCCGCTAAGAATCAGGAGGTATTCGAAGTCGTGGTTCAGGAAGTGGATCAGGTTTTTGCGCACGGCGTCGGCCGTTCCCTGGTACCACGAGGCGTCGGTATAGGTCTGTTCGGCTGCAAGGATTTCAACGAATCCGCCGGAGAAATGATCGAACTTGTAGGACTGGGCGATGTGCCGGTGCAGCGACGCTGAATTGAACTGCGTCAGCAGGTAAACGCGGCGCAGCCCGGAGTTGATGCAGTTGGAGATCGGCACATCCACGATTCGGTATTTGCCTGCGAGCGGCACCGCGGGCTTCGCGCGCTCCTTCGTCAAAGGGAAGAGTCGCGTCCCTTGTCCGCCGCCCATGACCACCGAAAGGACATTGCTCGTGTTCAGAGACTGCCGCCCGGTTTGTGACATAAGATGTGTTTCCTATTGGTGAACTTCCATTGGAGTTATACGCGCCGTTGAGAGGGCGGGCAAGCGGCAGTTTGCCGCGGACGTCGGGGAGTTCACCCGCTTGCCGAAGCCGCCGCATTGGCAGGGTCCGCGGCCGTCTCTTCCTAAAACCCGTTCGCCAGGCACGCCACGGCGGTTTGCCGATGTCCAGGCGCGATATCATTTCCGCTGCCTTCGCGTTCTGGGGTGCCTGACCAATATGTGGCAACACTTGAGCAACAGACGCGAAGCTTTAGTCCGCCCACATCCAGTATGAATTGCTACGATCAACAACTTGAAAAAGGCCGTGAGGCCGACGGTTTTATTGACGGGTCCTTAGGTGAGCAAAACGATGACAACATCCGCGCGTGCGGATTTCGGAGCGATGGTGCTGGACGCTGGCGCGGAGCCGGAGGTCGCAGCGTCGTGCTTCCATTGCGGCGAACCCTGCCAGGAATCCCGGTTCTCCACCGCGCAAAAAGCATTCTGCTGCCAGGGCTGCCGAGTCGTCCATGATCTCCTGTCCGAAAGCGGGCTGGATCAGTTCTATGCCCTCTCCCCAAAGCCCGGAATCCCCGTGCGCAGGCAGAAGGAGGTCCATCACTGGCGATTTTTGGATGAACCCGTCCTGCAGCAACAGTTGATGGATTTCGCGGATGGAAGCCGCAGCCGGGTCACGTTTCATGTCCCTTCGATCCACTGTGTGGCCTGCGTGTGGTTGCTCGAAAACCTGTTTCGCCTGAACGCTGGGATCGGTGAATCGCGGGTGAATTTCGCGCGCCGCGAGGTTGCCCTCACCTTTACGCCTGACCGAGTCAAATTGAGTGAGGTGGTCGCGTTGCTGGCTTCGATCGGCTATGAACCGTCGCTGACCTTTGGCGAACTCGAGAAGGCAGTGGTCAATCCGAGCCGAAGACAGCGGCATTGGCTGCAGATTGGGTTCGCGGGCTTCGCCTTCGGCAACATCATGCTGTTGAGCATTCCCCAGTATTTCGGGCTGGACAGCTTCAGCGGCCCAGCGTTCACCCGGCTGTTCGGCTGGCTGAGCCTTGTTCTCGCGTTTCCGGTCGTCACGTACAGCGCCCTCGATTTCTGGAAATCCGCGTGGCTGTCGCTGCGGCAGCGGGTCGCCACGCTCGATGTTCCCATCGCGCTGGGGTTGGTTGCGATATATGGGCAAAGCATTTTTGAAATCGCCAGCGGCACGGGCGAGGGCTACTGCGATTCGTTGTGCGGGCTGATCTTTTTCCTGCTTTGCGGCCGTGCGTTCCAGCAACGCACCCAGGAACGGATGGCGTTCGATCGAGATTACAAATCGTTCTTCCCGCTTTCGATCGTCCGCAAATCGCCGGGGCACGGTGACGATCAACGGGTCTCGCTGTCGCAGTTGCAAGTCGGCGATCGGATTGTGGTGCGGCATGGGGAAATCATTCCGGCTGATTCAACATTGGCTGCTGGCTCCGCGCTGATCGACTACAGCTTTGTCACAGGCGAATCTGAGCCCGTGGAAAAGGCGGCGGGCGACTATCTCTACGCCGGCGGACAGCAGGTGGGAGGCGCGATCGAAGTGCAAACTGTCAAAGCGGTGTCCCAGAGCTATCTGACATCGCTTTGGAATCACGAAGCGTTTCGCAAGACGAACAATGATCTCAACACGCTCGCGAACATCTTCAGCCGCCGTTTTATCTGGCTCGTGATCGGCGTCGCAATGGCGTCCCTCGCGTTCTGGGCAATACAGGGTGAAGCAGGGCGGGGGATCAAGGCTTTCACATCAGTTTTAATTGTCGCGTGTCCGTGCGCCCTGGCGCTCTCCGCGCCTTTTGCGCTCGGAACCGCGCAACGCTGGCTCGCGGGCGCCAATACGTTCGTCCGCAATGTCCACGTGCTGGAGAGAATGGCGCGCGTGGATGCCATCGTCTTCGATAAGACCGGAACCCTCACGTCCGCAGGCGCCCATGCGGTTCGCTTCGAAGGCGCTCCCCTGAGTTCCAGCGAGCAACAATGGATATGTGCGCTCGCCGCCCAATCGTCCCATCCGCATTCGTCCCGTATTCACGAATCGTTCGGCGCCGCAATGCGCATCGAACCTGTTTCAGATTTCAGGGAAACGCCTGGTCGGGGCATCGAGGGAATCGTCGCCGGGCATCGACTCGTCGCAGGTTCGGCATCGTGGTTTAGGTCTCAAGGCATTCCACTGGATGCCAGAGCGGTCCGGCATCCGTCCTCCAATTCAGGCGGGATTGTACATATTGGCATCGACGGCCGCCATCGCGGTTGTTTTCAGTTGGGCAGCGAATTGCGGGCTGATGCGGGTGCGTTAATCCGCACGTTGGGGGAGGGATATGAAATCGCTTTGTTGAGCGGCGACAACGAACGTGAGCGTGAACGCTTCGCAAGCCTTTTTGGGAGCGGCGCACGGCTGCATTTCAATCAGACCCCGCTGGACAAACTCGGCTTCATCCGGCGGCTCCAACAGGCCGGCAAAACTGTGATGATGGTTGGGGACGGGCTGAATGATGCAGGCGCGCTGAAGCAAAGCGACGTGGGCGTTGCCGTTGTGGAGAAGGTTGGAGCGTTCTCCCCGGCAAGCGATGTCATTCTGGATGCACGGCAGGTTCCACAGTTGCATCGGCTCATTCAATTCTCACGCCGGGCCACGCGCGTTGTGCGATTTGGGTTCGCCATTTCCAGCGCCTACAACGTGATTGGAATTGGCATCGCTGCGGCGGGATTGCTTGCACCGATCGTATGTGCGGTGTTGATGCCAATCAGTTCGTTCACGGTTGTATTGTTCGCGTGTGGCATGACGAGCTGGGCTGCACGGCGATCTCTGCTCTCGTCAGCCAACAGTCCCAGCCCTTCGCACTTGTTATCCTCTAAAACCCAAAGATGAGTGTCATTTTGATTCTAATTTTCGCGAGCCTCGGCATGGCGCTGCTGTTTGTTGCGGCGTTCATCTGGGCGGTCAAGTCCGGGCAGTTCGACGACACCTTGACGCCATCGATGCGCGTGTTGGGGGAAGATCCTGAAACCCCGCGCCCCGCCGCTCCACCCATCCAAGACCGTCAGCCACGTTGATTTAAAGCACAAGCATGAGCACCGCATCCCTGCCAATCGGCGAACGAACAACGCATCGTCCGGCCACGATTCCTGTTGAAACATTCCGCTACGACAACAGCATTGTCCGGGCGTTTGCCATTGCCACTGCCATCTGGGGCCTTGTTGGTTTCAGCGCCGGCCTGCTGGTGGCTTGCCAATTGTTCTGGCCGGAACTGAACCTCAATTTGCAGTTCACCACTTTTGGGCGCCTGCGGCCGCTGCACACCAACGCCGTCATCTTTGCGTTCGTCGGCAACGGCATGTTCACGGGCATCTACTATTCGCTGCAACGGCTCTGCAAGGCCCGAATGTTCAACGATTCCCTGAGCTGGACGCACTTCTGGGGATGGCAGTTGATCATCGTCGCCGCCGCAATCACACTGCCGCTGGGGCTGACCAGCAGCAAGGAATACGCAGAACTGGAATGGCCGATTGACCTCGCCATCACGGCGGTCTGGGTCGTTTTCGCGATCAACTTCTTCGGCACAATTGTGCGCCGCCGCGAGAAGCACATGTACGTCGCGATCTGGTTCTACATCGCAACGGTCATCACCGTGGCCGTGCTGCACATCTTCAACTCACTGGCAATTCCCGCCAGCTTGTTCAAGAGCTACTCGGTTTACGCGGGCGTCCAGGACGCGCTGGTTCAATGGTGGTACGGGCACAATGCCGTCGCGTTCTTCCTGACGACACCCTACCTCGGCCTGATGTATTACTTCCTGCCGAAG
Organism: Verrucomicrobiia bacterium; assembly: GCA_035629175.1. NCBI lineage: Bacteria > Pseudomonadati > Verrucomicrobiota > Verrucomicrobiia > Verrucomicrobiia bacterium. The sequence continues at coordinate 10,516 of DASPIL010000019.1, forward strand.
GCCGCGAACCGTCCCGTTTTCAGTTACAGGCTTTCGATCATCCATTTCTGGGCGTTGATCTTTCTCTACATCTGGGCCGGGCCGCATCACCTGCTCTACACCGCGCTTCCCGATTGGGCGCAATCGTTGGGCATGGTTTTCTCCGTCATGCTCGTCGCGCCCAGTTGGGGCGGCATGTTGAACGGCTTGCTCACACTGCGCGGCGCCTGGGACAAGGTGCGGCAGGATCCCATGCTCAAGTTCATGGTCGTTGCCATCACCGCCTACGGCATGGCGACCCTCGAAGGTCCGACGCTTGCGATCAAGAGCATCAACTCGCTGTCGCATTACACCGACTGGACGATTGCCCATGTGCACACAGGCGCGCTGGGATGGAACGGGTTTCTGACCTTCTCGCTGTTGTATTGGATCTTTCCGCGGCTCTACAACACGAAGCTTTGGTCAACGAAGCTGGCGAACTATCACTTCTGGATCGCGCTGCTTGGCATGATGTTTTACGTGGTTCCCGTTTATGTCAGCGGCGTGACGCAAGGGTTGATGTGGAAACAGTTCAACGCCGATGGCTTCCTGCTCTACCCGAACTTCCTGGAAATCGTCATCCGCATCATTCCGATGCATCAACTGCGGGCTGTTGGCGGGCTTCTGTATATCGCGGGCGCGGTGCTGATGCTCGTCAACCTTTACAAGACCGCAAAGGCAGGCGTGTTCGAGCGGGACACCGAAGCACAGTCTCCTGCATTGACGAAGGTCGCAAATGCGGAGGCCGCGCACGGATACTTCCATCGTTTCCTCGAGGCCAAGCCGATGCTCTTCACCGTGCTGACAACGGTTGCGATCCTTATCGGTGGGTTGATCGAAATCGTGCCGCTATATCTGATCAAGCAGAACGTTCCAACCATCGCTTCGGTGAAACCCTATTCCCCGCTCGAATTATTGGGCCGCGACATCTATATCCGCGAAGGTTGCGTCGGCTGTCATTCGCAAATGGTGCGGCCGTTTCGTTCCGAGACCGAACGTTACGGTGAATATTCCAAGGCGGGGGAATACGTCTATGATCACCCGTTCCTTTGGGGTTCAAAGCGAACCGGGCCGGATTTGCATCGCGTTGGCGGCAAGTATCCCGATGCCTGGCACTACACCCATATGGATAATCCCAAGGACACGTCACCCGGATCAATCATGCCCCGGTATCCGTGGCTCCTGACGCAGAAACTCGACACCAACGCGATGCCGTCACGCATTGCAGCCCTGCGCAAAGTGGGCGTGCCTTACCCTGCGGGCTACGAGCGCGGCGAGGCGCACAAGGACCTTGTCACGCAATCGGCAAAGGTTGTCGAGAACCTCAAGACCGGCATGGTCGAGAGCGAGGCCGATCGCGAGATCATTGCGCTCATCGCGTACCTGCAGCGGCTCGGAATTGACATCAAAGCCGCGCCTGCAGCTGCGCCCGCAACAGCTCAATTGAATTGATTCCATGATCAAGAATGTTCTTACCCACATCGGCGGAGTCGGCGCCTACGGTGTCATTTCCATCCTGATCTTCATCAGCGTCTTCATTGGCGTCGCCATTTGGATGCTTTCGATGAAAAAGTCCTATTACCACACGATGCAATCCCTGCCGCTGGCGGATGGGGAGGTCGCTCGGGAGATCCCCCCGCGGATTTCTGAACTGTCGCAAAACACATCCCGAGCTTCATCCACGCTTTAGTCTATGAACGAAAACGATCCACTCCTGCTGGACCACGAGGTCGACGGAATTCGTGAACTCGATAACAACCTGCCGCGCTGGTGGGTGTACCTGTTTTACCTGAGCATCATCTTTTCCGTCGTCTACGTTTGTTACTATCACGTGTTTGCCAGCGCGGATGTGGCGGCAAAAGGCCAGATGGTGGCCGAGTATGAGAATGATGTTAAAGCGGGCGCGGCGTTGAAGGCCGCCGCGATCGGGAAATTCGAAGCCGGCATTCCCTCGCTGCAACCCGCGTCCGACCCCGCGATCCTTCAGTCGGGCAGGGAGACCTACACCACGCTCTGCGCGCCGTGTCATCGTCCCGACGGCGGCGGTCTGGTTGGACCGAATCTCACGGACGATTACTGGATTCACGGCCCGGCTTTTGGCGACAACGTCACAATCATTTGGAACGGCGTTCCCGCAAAGGGCATGGTGACGTGGAAGAACTCCTTGCGGCCCGACCAGATCTACGCCGTGGCGAGTTACATCTACACATTGCGCGGCGCCAAGCTCGCCACCCCAGGCAAGGTTCCCGAAAACCAGGCGCCCGTGCAAACGGGTCCAAGCGACTTCGAATAAACCAGCGTGAGCGCGAAGCAGGAAATATTGAAACCGACGCCAGTCGAGGATTTTCGCGATCGTCTTGCGAGCGCGGATCAGCAGGGCCGGCGTCGATGGATATTCCCGCGCAAGGTCTCGGGCCGGTTCTTCCGCATGCGGACCTGGGTGAGTTGGCTGTTGCTGGCAGTCATGTTCTCCGGCCCGTTCATCAGCATCGCAGGCGAGCCGCTGCTGATGATGAACATCATCGATCGCAAGTTCGTGATACTAGGCCAGGTGTTCTGGCCGCAGGACGGAATCATCCTCGCTGTCGGCCTGCTCGTGTTCTTCATGGGCATCGCCGTGTTCACGGCTGTTTACGGACGATTGTGGTGCGGGTGGCTGTGTCCGCAAACTGTGCTGATGGAAATGGTGTTTCGGAAAATTGAGTATGCAATTGAAGGGGATGCCCACCAGCAGCGAGCGCTCGCGGCCGCTCCGTGGTCATTGGAGAAAGTGCTCAAGAAGGGTGGAAAACAGGCGGTCTTCTTTGCGTTGTCATTCCTGATCGGCAATACCCTTCTGGCATACATTATTGGCAGGGAGCAGTTATTCCGCGTCGTCGCTGACAACCCTGCGCATCATGTCACTGGCCTCGCGTTCATGCTGCTGTTCACGGCTGTGTTCTACCTGATTTTCGCCCGATTCCGCGAACAGGCGTGCACGTTCATTTGTCCCTACGGACGCTTTCAATCAGCGCTGCTCGACGAGAACAGCATCGTGGTGGCCTATGACTATCGACGTGGCGAACCGCGCGGGCCAATGCGCGGGGGGTTGGAAGCAGCGGAGAGCGCGGCCCGTGGCGATTGCGTGGCCTGCAACCAATGCGTTGCGGTGTGTCCGACAGGAATCGACATCCGCAACGGCACACAGATGGAATGCGTGCATTGCACGGCGTGCATCGATGCCTGCAATGCGGTGATGGAGAAGGTTCAACGTCCGGCAGGGCTGATTCGCTATGCGTCATTGAACGGCATCGAACGCGGCGAACGCCTCAGGATGACACCGCGACTCGTGATTTACTCGATCGTGATCCTGCTGCTCATCGGGCTGGAAACCTTCCTGATTTTTACACGATCCGATCTGCAGACCACCTTGCTGAGGGCGCCCGGGGCGTTGTTCCAGCAGACGTCCGATGGGCACTATAGCAATCTCTATACGGTCAAGGTGGTGAACAAGACCGGGCGGGAAATTCCCGTGACGTTCAAGCTGGAGAATGTTGAGGGCGGCATGCGCATCATGGGCGCTCCGAACTTCAGCGTGCCGGCTCGAAGACTCGCGGAGACATCCGTTTTGATCGAACTGGATCCCTCAGTCCTGCGGCCCGGCAGCACGCCGCTCGTTGTCGGCGTTTATGCGGATGGCGAAAGAGTGGAGACGCTGAAGACGAGCTTCATCGGCCCGCGAACCAAGGCAAAATGACGATGAACCCCAACCGAAATCTCTGGCCGTATGGCATTCTGCTGGCCTTCGGCCTGTTTGTGTCGGGAACGGTGGCGTTGATTGTGATCGCGTGTCGCAACGATTCGGATCTCGTCAGCGCAGAATACTACGAGGAGGAGATTCGCTTCCAGGCCCACATCGATGGAGCCAGGCGCGCGCATGACCTGACCACCGCAACGCCTGTGGTTTACGAGGCGTCACAAAAGCAGATTCGCATCACCTTGCCGCGCCCGCAGGGAAGTCCGCTCGCGAAAGGCACAATCCAACTCTACCGCCCATCGGCAGCTGCCATGGACCGAAGCATTGAACTGGAGCCGGATGCGAACGGGGTGCAAGTGATCGATGCCGCATTGCTGGAGCCGGGACTCTGGAAGGTGAAGGTGATCTGGACTGCTGCGGGATTGGACTTTCGCGTGGACGAAAAGGTGATCATCGAAGCGCGACGATCGTGATGTACTACTGGACGCCATTTCTGTTGGGATTGTTTGGGAGCGTGCATTGCGCTGGCATGTGCGGGCCTCTGGGGATGGCGCTTCCGGCCACGGGCGGCGGAACGCTGAACTTCACAGCCAGCCGGGCAGCATACAATCTCGGACGGATACTGACCTACTGCGGCCTGGGTGCGATGTTTGGCGCCCTGGGGCAGAGCCTCGCGTTTGCGGGAGTGCAACGCTGGGTTTCGATCGTGCTCGGTCTTGTTCTCCTTGGCGGCCTGATGAGTTCTCGCACGCTGTCTAATTGGCCGCCCTTGATCGCGCTGGTGAATCGCCTCAAGACGCAGATGGCCGGCGTGCTGCGGCGGCGGACGTTTGCCTCCATGGCTGTGCTTGGAATGTTGAATGGCTTGCTGCCCTGCGGTTTGGTTTACGTTGCTGCAGCGGGCGCGACCACAACCGGAACCATTCAAAATGGGGCTGCACACATGGCGGCGTTTGGATTGGGAACGCTTCCCATGATGCTCGCGATCAGCTTGTCGGGACGGCTGTTCCCTCTCTCATTTCGACTCAAACTGGCCAGGGCAATTCCGGCATCCGTATTTATTGTGGCGGTGTTGCTCATCCTGCGAGGTCTGGAATTAGGCATTCCATATGTAAGTCCACAGCTCGGCGTGGATTCCTGTTGTCATCCGTAAACGCCGGACGCCACACAGGAGCAGCGCCGCCGTCCGTGCAGGGCAGGGTCCCCTTTTCTCCATCGGGTCTTATTCGTCACAAAAACCGTTGATGGGATTCAACGCGGGTGATAGGAACGGATTCCATGAACCCTCTTCGGCGTGCCTGCTGCGGCATTTGTTTCCATGCGCCTTCCCTACATTCGAACCACGCCAATGCAACCTGCAGAGGAGGGCCGCCGCTGCGGCAGCGGGCGATGCTTGCGGCTGTGATGATCGTTGCCGCTTCGAGTCTGCCCGCGGATGCGCAGTTGCCTTCCAGCGGGTTTCCCGTCAAGAACCGGAAATTTGAAATGCTGGTCACAGATTACGGTTACGCGGACCTGGCGCTGGATCGAAGGAAAGGATTCAAGGGGCGCGAGTATCTTTCCGGCGAATGGGCTGCGGCAGTTCATTACACGGGAGGCATGAACCCAACAGGCCCAAAGTGGTTTCAGCCGCAATGGTTTTTTCCAGATTGGGTTTCCAATTCGGATTTCAAGATCCAGAAGGGATTCAATATTGCCGACCCGTTCATCCCGACGAACATGTCAGGCTTCAATGTTTATTCGTCAATCATCACCAACCGCGATCTGCGTGTGACGTTCCTTTACGACACGATTGATTTCGGCACAAACGCAACGCAGCAGCTGGCGCTTGGCCTTTCGGCGAAGAGCGCGGGCGGCATTGGATCGAGCCTCCCCGCGCAACGTTATGCCTTTCGACAGCGCTACGAGATTCAGAACCTCACCAGCGGAACGCTTTCCGATGTCCGCTTTTATCAATTGCTGCATGCGCTCGAGGCGGGCAACGCGGTGTATGACGATCGCGACTACGGAGGCGGCATGTCGCAATACCGCTACCGTGTCGTGCAGCAAGGCAAGTCGTACGGGTTTGATTCTCGAACGATGGAAACCGTCGAGCACACGGATACGATCGGCGTGAGTTTCAACATGATGCCGAGCGGTTATGAGGTGGGATATTATGGTTTGAAAGGCGTGGACAGTCATTCGATTGGTAAGCCGAGCGCGGGCGTTCATCTATCGGTGGAGAACGACACGTTCAGCAGTGCGGACAGCTGCAATCCCACCAACGCCTGGGTCAGTGGCGCCATGCGATTCAGCCTCGGTTCGCTCGCTCCGAACGCAAAGGCCAGCATCACCGCGCTGTTTGGAATTCACACGACGTATGAGGTGAAGTATCCGCCGCTGAACCTGGAGGTTCGGACGCCAAAAATGTCCAACGGCCAATTGCAGATAGATTTTCGGGACACGACCCAAAATCCGCTGGTAGGTTATCTCTTGCGGAAGTCCACGGAACTCGGGGCCTTGCCGCACAAGCAATGGGAGCCATTGCCGCTGCCCTATTTCATCAATGTACCCAGCCCCGGTTGGCGTCGATTCCAGGTGCCGGTTTCGGCGATGGAATCAAAGGCGTTTTATTGGATCGAACCGCAGGTGATCAACGATTGAGCCTGCGACCTCGGCTGCGGCGGGGAAATCGCGCTGCGATGTCTCTTCGCGCACGGGACGCTGAATAGCGTGAAGTGCGCGGGACGGCGCAGCGAAGACCACCGCACATTCCGGGCGGGCAGGGAGTGATTAAAAGTGGGTGATCGAACTGGTTTGCGCATTCGCGTAAACGCCGGTTCAAACCATTTCTTCACCTCAGTGTCTGAAAGGCGCGCTGGCAAGATCCACGACACCCACATCAACAGCACGAGTCTTTTCTTCATCTCTGCCATCTCTGCGGCCTCCTGTTAACGCTTTTGCTCATGTAGCCAGAAGAGTGAACGAAGCTGCCCACGCGAACGCCACAAATAGCGCAAAGAGGAGACGTTTAACAGGAGCACGCAGAGGCAGCAGAGAAAAGCAGAGGATCCTCTTCCCAATCCGTGTTCATCCCATACGGGCGTGGCCATTGTTTGGCGGTTTGCGCTTTTCAATTGGTTCATCGTAACCTAGTTTTTCGGCCAGAATCACGGACCATGCCCAGTGTTTTCATCAAGACGTACGGTTGCCAGATGAACGAGCGCGATAGCGAAGCAGTCGCGGCCCAGCTCGTTGCCAAGGGCTATTCCCTGGCAAAGTCGGAAGCTACCGCCGATGTTGTCCTGCTGAACACGTGCAGCGTGCGCGACAATGCCGAGCAAAAGGCGATCAACAAGATGACCGCCATTGCTGTGGACATTCGCCGAAACCGGCCTGACGTGGTCCTCGGCTTCATGGGCTGCATGGCGCAAAGCCGCGGCAAGTCGCTCATTGATAAGCTGCCTGACGTCGATCTTGTTCTTGGAACGCAGAAATTCCATCGCGCGGCGGATTATGTGGATGACCTGCTGGCCGGCCGCCGCGACAAAATCGTCGATACTGAGGCGGAGCTGGGAAGCGAAGCGGCCATCCGGGAGCATCTGTTGAATGGCAGTGCCAAGACATCGGTCAGCGCCTTTGTCAGCATCATGCAGGGCTGCAATCAGTACTGCACGTTTTGCATTGTGCCTTACACGCGCGGCGAGGAACGCAGCCGGACGATTCCCGACATCGTTGCAGAGTGCCGTGAGTTGGTGAGCCGCGGCGTGAAAGAGATCACGCTGCTCGGACAGATTGTCACGAGCTACGCCAGGCGGGAGTTGCCGCTCAAGGATGGCAAATCGCCGTTCGTTCAGCTGATTGAAGCGGTGCATGAGATCGACGGACTCGAACGCATTCGGTTCACCTCGCCGCACCCGAAAGGTTATGGGGACGACCTTGTGGAGGCGTATGGCCGGCTTCCCAAGCTTTGCGAAAGCGCGCATATTCCCGTTCAGAGCGGGAGCAACCGGTTGTTGAAGCTGATGCATCGCGGCTACACGCGCGAACGTTTCCTGGAGATCATCCACAAGCTCCGGCGTGTTCGCCCCGAGATCGGAATCACGAGCGATATCATCGTGGGATTTCCCGGCGAGACAGAGGCCGATTTCGAGGAAACGCTTTCGCTCTGTCGCGAAGTGGAATTCGACAACGCTTTTCTGTTCAAATATTCACCGAGAAAAGATACCCCCGCCGCCGCGCTGCCAGAGCAGATTCCGCAGGAACTGATTGAGGAACGCCATGCGCGCCTTCTCGGCCTCGTGAACGAGATTGGGTCCCGCAACTATGCCGCGCTCGAAGGCCGCCGCGTTCAGATCCTGGTGGAGGGTCCCAGCCGAAGAAATTCCGCTCGCATGATGGGCCGGACGCGCTGCAATCGCATTGTGCTGTTCGAAGGTTCCGACCGCCATCGCGGGCAGATCATGGATGTGCAGGTGGAGCGCGCCGGGTTGTTCACGCTCTACGGTGACCCGGCCGTCCTGATGTGATTTGAATCGAAGCGCTCAGCCCAGCCACTGGGGATGTTGCGTTGTTGAATCAAATTCCGCGCTCGTCTTGAACAATTCGAATTTTCCGTCCAACGCAAACGGCCGCGTTCGTTCGCGCAATTTTTTCATCGAGTGCGCTGACAAAGGCTTGAACGTGCGCGCCGCTTCCAACGCCTGATCCAGCACCTCCTCGCTGTCGATTCCCGTGATAACGGTTGAGACCGGCAGGCTTAGTGCGTAATGCAGGCATTCCGTCGCCGTTACGGCTTTCGATTTCAGAAGGTCCCCACTGCCGAGCGATTTCATTCCCAGCACGCCAATTCCTTTCTTCACGAGGGAAGGGAGCACGTTGTGTTCGAAACTGCGGAAGTGCGCATCCATGACATTCAGCGGCATCTGGACTGTGTCGAATTGCACCCCGTGTCGCGCTGCGCTCTCGAGCATGCGGAGATGGACGTAGGGATCCTTGTGACCCGTGAAACCGATGAATCGCGTTTTGCCCGCCTCCCACGCTTCCCTGAGTGCCTGGTAGCCGCCTTCGGCTGCAAAGAATCGATCCGCATCCTCAAGGCGGATGACCTCGTGGAACTGCAGAAGATCCACGTGATCGACTTGCAACCGTTTCAATGACTCGTCGATCTGCTGAGCCGCAGCTTTCCTCGTTCTTCCATCGAACTTGGTCATGAGAAAGACGCGATCGCGGTAGCCATCGCGCAAAGCCTTGCCCATGCGTTTCTCGCTGACGCCGTCATTGTAGTCCCAACTGTTATCCATGAAGGTCAGTCCCGAATCGATGGCGCGGCGCATGATGCGGATGCTTTCTTCCTCGCTGTCAATTTTGCCAATGTGGGATCCGCCAAGCCCGAGGATCGACACGCGTTCGCCGGTTCGCCCGAGAAGACGGGTGGGAAAAGCCGTTTGCTGGTGGGACGCGTCCTCCAGTTCCTTTTCAATCCAGGGTGTATTTGCCATGGCCAAAGGTTCACTGGAGAAGGCGATTTGGGAATTAGGGTAGGAACCGGGGGGGGCTCGTGACACTGCCCCCGTGGCTGCCGGCTTCCTTGGAGATGGGCTTCGAGCCCAAATGGAAAAAACCTCAACCCGTGTGGGGAATTTCAACGTCGCTGGTGCTGCGCGTTTTGTCCGGGCGGCACGGATGCGTGCCCGCTACGTCAGGCACGAATGCCCGACGGCGCGCCGTGAATTGGTGTTTCGGAAAAAGAGGCTGGCATTTCGAGGTGCTTGCGCCATCTTCGCTGCCGTTAATGACTTTGAATCTGTCCACGCTTGCCATCGGTCTGGGCCTCGCGGTCGCGCTGCCGCAAATCCCGGGAGTCCTGCGACCCGCGAAGTTCGCCGCGGCCGTCCGCACGTTTCCTCGCAATGTGCCGGTCGGGATCATGCTGATGCTGCTCGGCACCGCCTGGTTCCTTTACAACCTGCACCTGGAGTCGATCAGCGAATTCGAGCGCATGAAGCCGTATCTTTTCACGGGCTTCGCTGCTGTCGGCATTGGAACGTGCATATACGTTCAGGACCTGATTGCCGCACGGGGCGCGGCGGTGGTGATGCTGTTGCTCGGAAAGTTGATGGTCGATACAGGGCGCCCGATGCTGGACGTCACGGCATGGACGCTGGTGATCCAGGTTTGGGCATACGTGCTGGTGATTGCGGGAATGTGGTTCACGATCGCGCCGTGGCGTTTGCGCGACCTGTTGAACTGGGCGGTGGCGGATGAACGCCGCGTCCGGGTGGGTTCGATCGCGAGGCTCGCGTTTGGCCTGTTCGTGTTCGTGCTGGGCTTGACCGTTTTTTAAACCGAGGAGACGTTGCTGCGTGGAAAAACGCGGAAAAATCCTCGTCATTCGCGGCGGCGCCATCGGCGATTTCATCCTCACCCTTCCCGCCATTGCCGCAGTGCGCGAGCAATTCCCTGACGCGCACCTTGAGGTTCTCGGGTATCCGCACATCGTTCAGTTGGCCGTGGCGAGCGAACTGGTGGACCGGGCGCAATCGATTGATGCCGGTCCGCTGGCTGGATTTTTTGCGCGCAACGGAACCCTCCATCCAGGCTTGGTGGAGTATTTCGCCGGGTTCAGCCTGATTATTTCGTACCTGTTTGATCCCGACGAAATTTTTCGGACCAACGTTGGGCGTTGCACGAAGGCGCAATTCATCGTGTGCCCGCACCGGCCCAACGAGCGCGAGTCCACCCATGCCGCGCAAGTTTATCTGAAACCTCTCGAGCGCCTTGCGATTTTTGGCGCCAGCGCGCAACCGCGATTGGCCATCGGCGCGCTGCCGGGCGCAACCAATCAAATCGCGCTGCATCCTGGCAGTGGCAGTGAAAAGAAGAACTGGCCTGAGGCAAAATGGTCCCAGTTGATCGCGCGCCTGCTGCAGGCCACGAACTACCATTTGCTGATTGTTGGGGGCGAAGCTGAAGGCGAACGTCTTCAGCGGCTCGCAGCGGCGCTTCCGCCTTCGAGAGTGCGAGTGGCGCAGAGCCTGCCACTGGTTGACCTCGCGCGAGTCCTTCGCGGATCCGCGGCGTTCGTTGGGCATGATTCGGGGATCTCGCATCTCGCCGCTGCGTTGGGCGTCCCCGGGTTGGTGTTGTGGGGCGACACCAACGATCAAATCTGGCGTCCGCCACAGTCCCAGGTGGTCGTGTTGAAGAACCAATTCGGGTTGAATGGCATCGGAGTGGAGCAGGTTTTGGAATCGCTGACCGGTTTGTTCAGCGCCAGGGTTTAGGGCGCGACCTTCGCCTGGGATCTACTTTTCGCTTGAACACACCCGCGGTTTGCTGTGTCCATTCTCGGCGACGTTTCCACTATGAACACAGGAATCAATGCGATTAACGAAGCAGTGCAGGAAGCCGGAGCGTTTGTCCGGCCGCTGTTCAATGAACTTGGCAAGGTCGTCGTGGGCCAGGCTTACCTCGTCGAACGGCTGACGATTGGCTTGCTGGCAAATGGGCATGTGCTGCTCGAGGGCGTTCCCGGGCTTGCGAAAACGCTGTCGGTCAAGTCCCTTGCCAGCTGCTTGAACGTCAAGTTTTCCCGCCTCCAGTTCACCCCCGACATGCTGCCGGCGGATGTTGTCGGAACGCAGATTTACAATCCGCAGTCGGGCGGTTTCACCACGCGCAAGGGTCCCATCTTTGCAAACCTGGTTCTTGCGGACGAAATCAATCGCGCGCCCGCCAAAGTGCAAAGCGCGCTGCTGGAGGCGATGCAGGAAAAACAGGTCACGATTGGTGACCAGACATTCCGCCTTGAAGAACCTTTTCTCGTTCTAGCGACGCAAAATCCCATTGAACAGGAAGGCACCTATCCGCTGCCCGAAGCGCAGGTTGATCGTTTCATGCTCAAGCTGAAGATTGGTTATCCAACGCGGGCGGAAGAGCGGCAGATTCTGGAAACGATGGCGAAAACTTCAGGCACTCCAGTCACGACCGCTGTTGTCGATCCACAGCAGATCTTGAAGGCGCGGCAGGTGATCAATGACATCTACGTGGATGACAAGGTAAAGGATTACATTGTCGATCTCGTATGCGCGACGCGTGACCCGGACCATTACAAGATCGCGGTGAAGGATTTCATCCAGCTGGGCGCTTCACCGCGCGCAACCATCGCGCTGACCCTCGCCTCCAAGGCTTACGCGTTCCTGAAAGGCCGCGGCTACGTGACGCCACAGGACGTGAAGAGCATCGGCATGGATGTGTTGCGCCATCGTGTTGCCATCACCTACGAAGCCGAGGCGGAGGAAAAGACGAGCGAGACGGTGATTCAAAAAATCTTCGATGAACTGCCCGTGCCTTGAGGAGCATATTCGATCACGTTGCTCATGATCCCGCGCGAGATTCTCAAGAAGATCCGGCAAATCGAGCTGCGCACCAATCGGCTCGTGAGTGAAAGCCTGGCAGGCGCCTATCACAGCGTCTTCAAGGGACAGGGGATGAACTTCGATGAGGTTCGCGAGTATCAGCCCGGCGACGAAGTGCGCACGATCGATTGGAACGTCACGGCGCGGATGAATCATCCGTTCGTGAAAAAGTTTGTGGAGGAACGGGAGCTGACGCTGATGCTCGTCGTCGACGTGAGTGGTTCAGGACTGTTTGGTTCGCGCGGACAATCGAAACGCGAGCTGGCCGCCGAGATTGCCTCGGTGCTCGCGTTTTCAGCCATTCGAAACAACGACAAGGTTGGCGTCATCCTGTTCAGCGACACCGTCGAGAAATTCATCCCGCCCCGTAAGGGAAGGAAGCACGTGCTCCGGGTCATTCGTGAGGTGTTGTTTTTCGAGCCAAAACGCCGCGGGACGGATCTGAATGCGGCGTTGGAGTTTCTGATGCATGTCACGCGGCACAAGGCGATCGCTGTGGTCATCTCGGACTTCATCGGGTCGCCTGCGTTGCAGAACCGCGGCGGGAGGATGCGGCCTCAATTGATGCTATTGGAGTCCCTGGCGCAGGCCTCATTCACGATGCTGCGGCAGGCGAATCGACGCCACGATCTCGTTGCGGTGCAGATCACCGATCCCTACGAGATGGAATTGCCGTCTCTTGGGAGGTTGGTCCTCGAAGATGCCGAGACCGGCGAGATCGTGGAAGTGAGCACGGGCGACCAGCGCAAGCGAAAGGCTTTTGCCGAACGCCAGGCCAGGGCGCAGGCGGACGTGGCGCGGCTGTTCCGGACGGCCGCGATCGATGCCATCCAGTTGCGCACCGATGAATCGTACACAATGGCGCTCGCGCGGTTTTTTGAAACGCGGGAGAAGCGGAGGTTGCGGGCATGACCAATGCAGCCGCGTCCAATGCGATTCGCGACATCAAACCGCCCGTCGAGATTCCGAGCGGATGGGAATGGCTGTGGTGGACGCTGGGCGCCATCGCCGTGGCGGGCATCATCGCGTGGGTGATCTGGTGGTGGAGAAGGCGCCAGATGAAGCCTGACGCCGTGCCGCTGGTGCCTGCGCATGTTCGCGCGCGGCAAAAACTTGAAGCGGCTTTGGGTTTGATTTCGCAGCCGAAGCCGTTCTGCATCGCGGTCTCGGACACCGTGCGGTTTTACCTGGAGGAGCGCTTCAACTTCCATGCTCCCGAACGCACCACTGAGGAGTTTCTGCACGAATTGAGCGGCACCAACCTGCTGCTGCCGGATCAGAAAGAAACGCTGGGCGATTTCCTGACGCGTTGCGACCTGGTGAAGTTTGCGCGTTATGAACCACGCGAGGCGGAATTGCGGGAGTTGCACCAGTCTGCAATTCGACTGATCGACGAAACACAGCCGATGGAAGAAGTGCAAGGGGACAGAAACGAGCAGGCGCTGAAAGCGTCAGCCGAAACTGAAAAAGTGCCGCGCGGATGAATCTGACGTTTGGATATCCCTGGCTTTTGTTGCTGCTGCTCGCGCTTCCTTTCCTCGCGTGGCTCAAAAGTCGCAGCGGGCAGCCACCTGCCTTCGTCTATTCTTCGGTCCAATTGGTTCGCGCGGTCCTCAATGTCCGCCGCTCGCGTTCCGGGCGGTTTCTATCGGCGCTCCGCTGGATATCGCTGGCTTTGCTGATCTTCGCACTCGCGCAGCCGCGGTTCAGCCATAGCGAGACGCGTGTCAGTGCCAGCGGCATTGACATTGCAGTCGCGATGGACCTTTCGGGGAGCATGGCTGCCGAGGATTTCCAGTTGAACGGGCAGCGCGTTAATCGTCTGCACATGGCCAAACACGTGCTCGAACGCTTCATCCAAAAACGTGAAAATGACCGCATCGGCATTATCGCGTTTGGCACGCAGGCCTACATTGCTTCACCACTCACCCTGGACCACGATTTCCTTCTCAGGAACCTGGAGCGGCTGGAACTCGGCGCTGTTGAAGGGAACCAGACGGCAATTGGATCGGGACTTGGCACGGCTGTGAATCGATTGCGGGAACTGAAGTCGAAGAGCAAGATCGTGATCCTCATGACTGACGGCGTGAACAACGCAGGCAAGATCGCTCCGCTGACCGCGGCCGAGGCGGCACAGGCCCTCGGGATCAAGGTCTATACAATCGGCGTCGGAATGCGGGGCCACGCGCCGATGCCAACGCAGGACATGTTCGGCCGCCGCGTCTATCAGATGGTGCCTGTCGACATCGATGAAGACACGCTTCAGAAGATTGCCGGGATGACTGACGGCAAGTACTACCGCGCTGACAATACTGAACGATTTGAGGCGATTTATGAGGAGATCGACAAGCTGGAGAAGACCGAGGCGGAGGTGAAAAAGTACGCGCATCACCGTGAGCTGTTTGCGATGATCATCAGCGCTGCGCTGGGACTGCTCCTGATTGAGACGGTCCTCAAACATACGCTGCTGCGGAGGCTGCCATGAAATGGTTTCACCTCCTTGCACGTGAACACAGGCCGGCTGCAAGGGCATCGTCACGGACTTTGAGCACATGAGTTTCGCAAGTCCCCAATTCCTTTGGCTGCTCGCGGTGATTCCTGCGCTGTTGATCCTGTTTTTCTGGTGGTCGGCGCGGGCGAGGCGCGAGCTCATGGTGCAGTTCATCCATGCACGATTGCTGCCAAATCTGCTGTCGGGATTGTCGCCCGGGCGGGAGAAGCTGCGGTCCGGATTATTCATCGCCGGAATCGGCTTCCTGTTGCTCGCGCTCGCTGGGCCGCGCTTCGGATATGATCTCGAGGAAGTCCGGCAACGCGGGCTGGACATCGTGGTTGCCATCGACACATCCAAAAGCATGCTGGCCGAAGACGTGGCCCCGAACCGTCTTGCCCGCGCAAAATACGCCGCGCTCGATTTGATGCAGCACGCGCAATCCGATCGGCTGGGGTTGGTGGCATTTGCAGGCAGCGCCTTTTTGCAGTGTCCGCTGACCATTGACGATTCCGCATTTCGACAGAGCGTGGATCTGCTGGATGTGAATACGCTGCCGCAGGGAGGAACAGCACTGGCGGAAGCCATCGAGACCGCGCTCAGCGCATTCAAAGAAGGCGAAAACCACAAGGTGCTCGTGCTGTTTTCGGACGGTGAGGATCACGATTCGGACGCGGTGAAGGCGGCAGAGCAGGCGGCGAGGGAGGGATTGCGCATTTTTACGGTGGGATTTGGATCGGCAGAAGGGGAACTGCTGCGCGTCAAGCTGCCCACGGGTCAGACCGACTATGTTCGGGATGCTGCGGGGAATG
Source organism: Verrucomicrobiia bacterium (assembly GCA_035629175.1). NCBI lineage: Bacteria > Pseudomonadati > Verrucomicrobiota > Verrucomicrobiia > Verrucomicrobiia bacterium. The sequence continues at coordinate 25,972 of DASPIL010000019.1, forward strand.
TCGTCAAGTCGCGGTTGAATGAGGGCTTGCTCCAGGAGGTGGCAAAAGCCGGCAGCGGGTTTTACCTTCCAATGCGGGGCGCGAAAGTGATCGAAACGTTGTATCAGAACGGCCTGGCTCCGCTTCCCAAATCGGAATCGCAGGAAAGGTGGGTGCGGCAGCCGCGCCAGAGATATCACTGGCCGCTCGCGATCGGATTGTTCCTGCTTGTCATGGAAATGTGCATTCCTGAGAGGCGGCCTGCCGCGCGCCGTTCCGGCAAGCAGGTGCTGCCTGCTGCGGCCGCAATGCTGGCGGCGGCAGCGCTTGCGTGCGTCCCCGTTCATGCCTCGCCTTCCGCGGGGTTTCGGGATTACGAAGCGGGAAAATTTGGGGAAGCACTAAAGCAGTTCGAGGAGGCGCTGGGGCGGAAGCCGGACGATATGCGGTTGCGGTTCAATGCAGGCGCCGCAGCCTATCGCCAGCAATTATTTCAGCAGGCGAGCAACCACTTCAATAACGTGCTCGCCGCCCCGGATTTGGGATTGCAACAGCGGGCTTATTATAACCTGGGCAACACGCTGTACCAGATGGGTTCGGAGGAAGCGGATCCGCAGAGGAAAATGGCTCGATGGCAGGAAGCGCTGGAACGTTACGAAAGCGCGCTGCGATTGAACCAGGACGACGCGGACGCAAAGTTCAACCTGGAGTTTGTTCGCGCCGAGCTGGAGAAGCTCAAGCAGGAGCAGCAACAGCAACAGCAGGATTCCCCGCCACCAGCCCCGAGCGAGGCTGCGAAAAAAGCGAAGGCCGAGGCGGATCAGGCGGTGCGCCGCCGTGAATACGCGCGAGCGCTCCAGATCATGGAATCGCAATTGAAAAACGATCCGACCACCGCTGCGTATTCAGATTACATTCAACGATTGAAAGAGGTGACTGGTGTCCAGACTGTTCCTCGCCCTTAGCGTCGTGCTCGCGTGCGGGCCCGCTTTTGCGCAATCCGCGCAGGATTATTTCCATCGCGGGGCGCAGTTCTATGTGTTTGGCGATAAGCCCAAGGCCGCCATAGAGGTGCAAACCGGTTTGCAGCGTTTTCCCATGGATCGGCCTCTGAACGAATTGGCAGGGCTGTTGCGAAAAGAGGAACAGGAACAGCAACAACAACAGCAGCAGCAAAAACAGGAACAGCAACAGGAACAGAACGAGCCGCAGGAGCAGCAGCAGAATTCCCAGCCGAACCAGGACCAGCAGCAGGGCAACGAGCAACAACAGCGCGAGCCACAGCAGGCACAAAACGAGCAGCAGAAACCAGAGTCGAAGCAAGGCGAACGCGACAACGACGAGAAACAATCGAAGGAAGATCAGCAGCAACAATCGGCCAAGGCGAACGAAGACCCCGCTGAAGGTGAAGCGACAGGGCAGGAGAACGCCGCCAAGGACGGGCGGATGACCCCCGAACAGGCAATGCGGCTGCTGGACAATCACAAGGAGAGTGAACAGATGCTGCCCATTCGCCCTGATCAGCCGCCTGAGGAACGATCGAAGCCGGTTCGGGATTGGTAAGAAGTGTTAACGGGAACTTTCCGCTTTGCATCGGTGCAGCAGGGTGTTTCAGTTCTGCCGTGGTTGGAACCTGGATCAACGTTGCTGGCATACTGATTGGCGCCCTGATGGGCGTGGTGTGGAAGCAGAATCTTGCTCCTGGGACCCAGATGTTCATCAAAACGCTGCTCGGCGCCCTGCTTCTCTTTAGCGGTTTGCGGCTGGGCTGGGTTGGACTCACTTCGGGCGGCACGTTCGTTTCTCTCCTCAAGCAGTTGGCGCTGGTTTTCGTCGCCCTCGCCCTCGGAAAATGGGTCGGACGGCTCATGCGATTGCAGAAGACGTCAAATCGTCTCGGACAGTTTGCCCGCAGGAAAATGGAGTCGGCCTCGCCCTCTAATCCAAACCGGTTCAGCGACGGATTCTTCGTCTGCGCGCTGCTCTTCTGCGCTGCGCCCCTGGGAAGCGTCGGGGCGCTGACCGACGGGCTTGATGGCTTTTGGCTCCCGCTGGCGATCAAAGGCGTGATGGATGGACTCGGCGCCGTCAGTTTCGCTGCAATGTTTGGGGTGGGGGTCCTGTTTTCTTCTGTTCCTGTTCTCGTATTCCAGGGCTCGATCACGCTTGTCGCTGCCCGCTGGCTGTTGCCGTGGCTGGAAAGCCGCGGCGTGGCTGACCCGCTTCACACGACTGCCGGATTCCTGGTGATTTGCATTTCCCTGCTGGTGTTCGAAATGCGTCGAATTGAAGTCACAGATTACCTCCCTGCGCTCGTTCTTGCGCCGTTGTTCGCGTGGTGGCTTGGGTGATTAACCTGCTGTTGCTCTGGCAGTTCAGTCCCGGCGTAGGGTTTTCACCCTATGGCAAAATTTCATCGAAATTTTCATTGTCGAACCATGCAGAACATCCTGTCCATACCTCCGCTTCGAGCTCCTGAAAATGAGGAGAATCCCACCTTGAACGTGGTGATTGCCTACGAGGATTTCGAGATGGGGAAACAGGGCAAAAACACCTACGACCGGCTGGTCGACCAGCTCAGCCACGAATTCAAGTTTTCCAGTCACATGTGGAAGTTCGATGTCCTGACCGTCCCGAAATTAAAGGAAATGGCAGCGAGGGACGCTGCCATGGCGGACATCATCATCATCGCCGCACATGGGGATGCGGAGCTGCCGGTGGCCGTGAAATCCTGGATTGAAATGGCATTGGCCGAAGGGATTCAGGCGATCGGTTTGGTCGGTTTGTTCGATCGCAACGCTGCCGCTGACAATCCATGCCGTGTTTATCTGGGGAGCATTGCCCAGATGGCCAACCTTGAGTTCTTTTCACAGCCGAGCGACATGTCTCCTACGGGTCCTGAAGAAACCAACAAGGCCGAGAGCGCCGCCAGGTCCATTTCGATCCTGAGTGACAGTTTGGAATCGAACCGGCACATCTCTCGGTGGGGAATCAACGAATAGATGTCATGGCAAGAAAACTCAAATCGGAGGAGGCGGAAGTCTTCACTGGCGCGCTCGATAATTCTGAGATCCCGACGGACGCAGATGCGTTCCTGAGAAGCCTTCTCGACAAACAGGATGAGCCGCTGGAGATGACTCTGGTGCCCGGAATGTGGATCAGCAACGCGCCTTTTCGTTCTTTCAAGGAATGATTCGACTCGCATGATGCCTCCTGCCTGTCGGTCCGATTGAGGCTGCGTATGGGAGCCATCCGCGCGCCGAAACAACCAGCTGTCAAGGGATCTGCTAAGCCGGCTGAGCTGAAACAGGTGCTCGAGGTTCAGGGACGGAAGGTGCCCGTCTCGAGGCTCGAGAAAGTTTTCTATCCTGCCACTGGATTCACCAAGGGCGATGTCATCGATTTCTACATCCGCATCTCATCGGTTCTCCTGCCGCATTTGAAGAATCGGCCGTTGACGCTGAAACGGTATCCTGACGGAGTTGAAGGCGGTTTTTTCTACGAGAAGCGGTGCCCGCCGTACCGGCCTGATTGGGTGCAAACCGCGCCCGTCTGGAGCGACAAGAACGACTCCGAAATCCATTTCTGTCTTGCCAACGATCTTCCGTCGATCATCTGGGCCGCGAACCTTGGAGACCTCGAATTGCACACGTTTCTCGCCAAGGCCAAGCAGATTGATCGGCCTACCATGCTCGTGTTTGATCTTGATCCTGGTCCGCCCGCAAACATCGTCCAGTGTTGCGAGGTCGGTCTCCTCGTGAAGGAACGGTTCGATCGCATGGGCCTGGAATCGTTCGCTAAAACATCCGGATCCAAGGGTCTGCAGGTCTATGTCCCCCTCAACACTGCGGTTTCATACGACACGACCAAAACCTTTGCGCACAACCTGGCGCAGGAGTTGGAATCGCAACGGCCTGAGCTGATTGTGTCGCGCATGGAAAAGCGGCTGAGGACGGGCAAGATCCTCGTGGATTGGAGCCAGAACGACCGCCATAAGACCACGGTGTGCGTTTATTCCCTGCGCGCAAAGGAACATCCGACCGTGTCGACCCCCGTCACATGGGAGGAAGTCAGGAGCGCGTTGAAGAAGAAAGATCCTGACAAATTGCGATTCACGTCCGATGAAGTCCTTCGCCGGGTCGAAAAGCACGGTGACCTGTTCGAGCCGGTTTTGAAGCTGAAGCAAAAGTTAAAGGGATAATGTGAGGTTGAATTAAGCGCGCTTCGGATCGCTGCCACTGCCCACTTTACCCCAATGGATTCCGGGGAGTCGGCACGTAAGTTAAGCCCGAAATCTATGCGTGCCATCTGGAAAGGCTCAATCAGCTTCAGCCTCATCAATATTCCCATCGCCCTTTACCCCGCGACGCGGAAGGAGGAACTGAAGTTTCGTTTGCTGCGTGCGAGCGATCTCAGCCCCGTAAATTACAAACGAGTGGCCGAAGCGGATGGTGTTGAAGTGCCGTGGGACCAGATCGTCAAGGGCTACGAATATGAGAAGGGCAAATTCGTGGTGCTGAAGGACGAGGATTTCAAGCGCGCTGACGTGGAGGCCACACAAAGCGTCGACATCATAGACTTCGTGGATCTCGACGACATCAACCCCATTTTTTTCGACAAACCGTATTATCTCGAACCCGAAAAGCGGGGCGAAAAAGCATATGCATTGCTGCGCGAAGCTTTGAAGCAGAGCGGCAAGGTGGGCATTGCGAAAGTGGTCATCAAGACACGACAACACCTCGCTGCAGTCAAACCGCAGAAACAAGTGCTTGCGCTCGAGCTCATGCATTTTGCGGAGGAAATCGTGGACGCGTCCGAGCTCAAGATCCCTGAGGCTCCGGATGTAGGTACGCGCGAACTCGCAATGGCTAAAGATCTGGTCGATAAAATGAGCGTCAAATGGGATCCATCGAAGTACACCGATGATTATCGGCATCGCATCCTCGATGTGATTCACGAGAAGGTGGAAAGCGGCGGGAAGGAAGCCGCACCCCGAGGAACGCCGAAGAAAGCCACCAACGTCGTGGATCTTGTATCGGTCTTGCAGGAAAGCCTTGAGCAGGCATCCCGTTCATCGGGCGGCCATTCAAAGCGCAAGACGACATCGCACAAGCGAAAGATAAGCCGGGCGGCTTAGCCCCGGGTTGGATATCTGGGCCGGTTTCGAACGGCTGCGTGTGTCGTCAGCATCGTCATGGGCCTCAAAGAATACAAAGCGAAGCGGAACTTCCGGCAGACTTCCGAACCTGAAGGCGCCGGCCATCCCAGCGCGGCGCGGGACGATTTCTTCGTCATCCAAAAGCATGACGCCACGCGTTTGCACTACGATTTTCGCCTGGCCATGGCAGGTGTTTTGAAATCGTGGGCTGTGCCAAAGGGATTTCCGGCTGCAAAAGGAGAGCGTCACCTGGCAGTGGAAGTGGAGGATCATCCGCTGGACTACGCCCGGTTTGAAGGAACGATTCCCAAAGGCAATTACGGTGCCGGGACGGTGATGGTTTGGGATATTGGCACTTATGAAGTTCTTGGTGGGGATCCCCGGGGCGCCGTCAAGAACGGGAAACTGCACTTCATTCTAAAAGGCAAAAAGTTGAAGGGCGAATGGGCGCTGGTTCGAATGAAACCGCGGCCCGGCGAAGACAAGCCTCAATGGCTGCTGTTCAAGGCGGACAAGGATGCGCGGCCGATCTCGGCGCGGGCTGAAGACCAATCTGTTCTCACCAGGAGGTCTCTGCAGCAAATCGCGATCGACAACGACGCCCAATGGCAAAGCAATCGCATCGCGGAACGCGCGCAGAAGAGTGCCGCGCAGTTACCAACCAATGGGAACGGCGCCGCTGTCCGCACGGCTGCTCGTGCCCCCCGAAAAGCCAGCTCCCCGGCAGCACGCGCCGATTTGAAAACTCCGCGTTTGCCGGCGCGCCCGGTGGAATTTGCGGAACCAATGAAGGCATTGATGTCGGAGCGCCTGCCGAAGGGGGAACAATGGATTTACGAACTGAAGTTCGACGGCGTTCGGGGCCTCGCCCTCAAACGAAATGACAGCGTGCGCCTCATTTCCCGCAACGAAAAGGATCTCACATCGAAGTATCCGGAAATCAGCGCGGCGTTGCGCACGCTCCCCGCGCGCGAGGCCATCCTTGATGGAGAAGTCGTGGCTTTGGACGAGACCGGAAAGTCGTCGTTCCAGTTGCTGCAGGCCGCGAACATGCCGGGAGAGCCCCGGCCTCCAATCTTCTACTACGTCTTTGATGTCCTGCAGCTGGACGGCAAGGATCTCACCGCGCTTCCGTTGCTGAAACGCAAGGCGATGGTGGAGACATTGTTGGCGGACGCGCCGGACACACTGCGGTTTTCGGCAGGCATCCCCGCGCAATCGGAGCGCGTGCTGAACGAGATGAAAGCAAGGGGACTGGAGGGGCTGATCGCGAAGCAGCGCGATTCGAAATATGAGATCGGCCGGCGCAGCGGCGCCTGGGTGAAGTTCAAATGGACGAACGAGCAGGAGTTTGTGATCGGCGGCTATACGGAGCCACAAGGAAGCCGCAGTCATTTTGGCGCGTTGCTGATCGGATACTACGCGGGGAACAAGCTGCAGTTCTGCTCCAAAGTGGGAACGGGATTCAACGAGAAACTGTTGAAATCAATGTTTGAGCGATTCCAGGAATTGAAGCACTCAGATTGCCCGTTTGCGAATCTGCCCGAAAAGAAGGTTTCAAGCCGATGGGGGCGGCCCTTCACGGCGGCTGAGATGCGGCGCTGCACGTGGGTGGAGCCGAAACTGGTTTGCCAGGTGCGATTCGCAGAATGGACGCGTGATGGGCATCTGCGTCAGCCTGCATTTGTTGGGTTGCGCGAAGACAAGAACCCTCGCGATGTTGTGCGGGAAAAGGGGGGCTGAGGACCGCGAGGCCGGGTCTTACGCACTCGCAATGGCTTTAGTTGAAGCGGCACGAATGCCGCGCGCTTCAACCCAATATGCGCCGGCCTTCGTCGAGGAAGATTCCCTTGAAATTCATCTCCAGCGCCTGCGGGTTTGTGGCCTTGGCGAGAGCTTCCTTCTGCGCAACTTTGCCTTCCTTTACCAGTTGAAACAGCGCCTGATTGAAATTCAGCATGCCGTCTTCAGTGCCGGTTTCGATCGCCGCCGGGAGCTTGTCCAGCCGATTTTCCTCGATGAGTTTCTTCACCGTGGGCGTATTGATCAGGATTTCCAGTGCGGGGGTCATCGTGCCGCTCACTGTGCCCACCATGCGCTGGCAGACCACCGCCTGAAGACAGCCGCACAGTTGGCGGCGAACCTGTTCCCGTTCCTCGGCCTTGAAGAAATCGAGAATGCGGCTCACGGATTGGGCAGCGTTTGTGGTATGCAGCGTGGAAAAGACGAGATGGCCTGTGTCTGCGGCGCTCATGGCGGCCGTGAAACTCACGGCATCGCGCATTTCGCCAATCATGATGATGTCAGGATCCTGGCGCAGCACGTGTTTCAATGCGTGATGAAAGGAAAGGGTATCCAGGCCGACTTCGCGCTGTTCAACCACCGATTGGTTGTCCTCGAATACAAATTCAATGGGATCCTCAAGCGTGATGATGTGCTTTTTGGAATTCGCATTGACGTGCTCAATCATCGCCGCGAGCGTCGTTGATTTTCCGGAACCTGTGGAGCCTGCCACGAGGACGATGCCGCGCGGCGATTCGGCAATGTTTTTGACGATGGGCAGCAGCCCGAGTTCTTCGAAGCTTGGAACGCTGGTTTTTACGAAGCGCATTGCGAAGCACCACTGGCCGCGCTGCTGGAAAAGGTTGGTTCGAAAACGTCCAACTCCGGGAATGTAATACGAAAAATCGACTTCGCGCTCCGCTTCGAGTTTCCGCGTCAGGTGCGACGGCGTGATTTGCTTCACGATATTATTCATCCAATCCTCGGAGGGATGGGGGCACTCGATCGCGACGAGCTGGCGATTGATGCGGAAGATAACGGGAGTGCCGACCTTGATGTGAATATCAGAGGCGCCGCCACTTACGGCGGTCTTCAAAATCTTATGAAATAGTTCCATAACGGGGGCGCAGGCTAGCAAAGGGGCGTCAGCGGCTAAATACGAAAATCGTCACACCGTTAGTGAAGGACGGGCCGCGAAAATTGAGGGAAGGAGCACCGCAAAAAGGCAGGGAAAACAATCCAGACACGGCGCACGTCAGGCACGAGGAGTGGTTTGGCGGGATGCCAGGACGTCAGGCGGGTGAGCTGTAGGCCATGGTATTGAGCCGCGCCTGAGCCTGTTTGGAGATGCTCGTGAACACCATTGAAACGTGATATCCGGCATGCTTGCTGCCGGTGCAGGAGATAACCACGCCCGCACAGTGAACCCGATTGCTATCGTGCGGCGACTGCAGCGCCAGGGTCATTTCAGTCCATGGCGCGAACGGACTTGCGCTCCGGAATTCAATGCCATTCTTGTGGATGATAACGGACGCTGGTGAAAGGGAGAGTCGGGTCTGCCGAGCCTCGACCGTAACGTTCGGAACCGAACCCGGGATGAAAATTTTTCGCGCGCTCATAGAAGCCGACTCAAACTAGCACAGCCGACTTAACCGTCAAACGGCTTTACCACTCAATTACCGCTGCGCCCCATGTCAGCCCCGCACCGAACACGACAAGCAAAATCAAATCCCCTCGTTGAATTCGGCCCGATTCCACTGCTTCATCCAACGCAATCGCCACCGACGCGGCCGAAGTGTTTCCGTACTTATCCAGATTCACAAAAAGTTGCTCAGGGGTGGCGCCGAGGCGTTCGCCCACCGCATCGATAATTCTCCGATTCGCCTGATGCGGAATGATGCACTTGATCCGGGTGATATCGAGTTCGCATCGCCGCAATGCTTCCGTGGCGGCTGTTTGCATCGCCTGCACCGCATTCTTAAACGTTTCCTTCCCTTCCATCCGCAGGTAGTGCTGCCGCTTGGTGATGGTTTCCATCGAGGCCGGGCAGCAGCTGCCGCCAGCCGGCATGAACAGGAGGTCTGACTTCTCGCCATCAGCGCCCATCACCGCGGTCAGCAGGCCATGGGAGCTCGGGCGGCTCTGGAGAATCGCGGCGCCTGCGCCGTCGCCAAAGAGCACGCACGTGTTGCGATCCGTCCAATCCGTGATGGCGGAGAGTTTCTCGGCGCCAATCACCAGAACAGTGTCGTACGTCCGCGACATGATGAACTGCTGGCCGATTTCCAGCGCGTAGATGAAGCCGGAACATGCAGCTTCCAGATCGAACGCTGCGGCGCGTTTGGCCCCCAATTTGTGCTGGACCAGACACGCTGTGGAAGGAAATGGCATGTCAGGAGTAATCGTCGCCACGATGATCAGGTCGATCTGATCCGCGGTGATATTCGCCTTTGCCATGGCGCGTCGCGCTGCCTCTGCACCGAGATCCGATGTGAATTCGTTCTCGGCGGCGATGTGACGCTCCTTGATTCCAGTGCGGCTGGTGATCCATTCGTCCGAGGTCTCGACCATTTTTTCCAGATCTGCATTGGTGAGGACCCGGGCAGGAACGTATGAGCCGACGCTCGCGATGGAGCAGGTGCGGCCCTGGAAGTTATGCTTCGCGCGTGGATTCTTGAATATCTGAGTAGTCGAGGAACTCATGCTGGAACAAACGGGAATGTTTCAAGTCCCGAGCCGTTCATTGGCGCGGGTAATTTCCTGGGAAATGGTCTGGTTGACTCCGTGGGAGATTTCTTCGGTGGCGACGCGAATGGCGTTCGTGATGGCCCGCTCGCGGGAGGAGCCGTGCGCCTTGATGACGATGCCGTTCAATCCGAGCAACACCGCGCCGCCGTAGACTTCAGGATCAACTCGTTTTTTCAACTGCATGAACGCGCCCTGCGAAAGCTTCGCGCCCAGCAGGCGCACAGGATTTGCCTTCAGTTCAGTTTTCAATAAATGCATCATGGCGCGGCTGAGGCTTTCCGCCGTTTTCAAAACAACGTTGCCCGTAAAGCCGTCTGTCACCACAACGTCGACCGCATCGTCGAAAAGATCGAATCCCTCGACATAGCCGATGAAGTTCAGGTCGAGTTGCGAGCAGAGGCGCGCGGCGCCGCGCGTGAGGTCGTTCCCCTTCGTTTCCTCCGAGCCGTTGCTCAGGACGCCGACACGCGGCTTGGACAAGCCGAGGATTTTTTGCGCGTAGATATTGCCCATGACGGCGAACTGGGCGAGATGCAGCGGTTCACAGACGTCGTTCGCGCCGGCATCGAGCAGGACGAAATCCCTTGTTTTTGACGGCATCCGCACGGCGATGGCGGGACGCTTGACGCCTTCCAGGCGCCGCAATTTCATGGATCCCGCCACAAGTGCGCCCGTGTTTCCGGGGGAGATCACCGCGTCGGCTTTTCCCTCGTACACAAGTTCGATCGCGCGGACCATGGAGGAATCCTTCTTGCGTCTGATGCCTTCCAGGGGCTTGTCATCCATCGTCAGGACTTCGCTGGCGTGGACAACCTCGGCGCGGGCATCGGAGAGTTGGAACTGCTGGCGCCCCCGTTGGATTTCCGTTTCGTTACCGACGAGGAAGATCTTCTGGATGGCCCGATCTGATTCCAATGCTTGTTTGACGCCAGAGATGACGACAGCGCTGCCGTGGTCGCCGCCCATGACATCCACTGCGATGCGCATAATAGAAAAGAGCGCGGAGCGAAGGGCCCTCGCGCTCTTAACTGAATTACACTCCTGCAGTGACTGTGAGAACCTGGCGACCCTTATAAAAACCACAGGCGGGGCAAACCCGGTGGGGGATGTAGGGGGCAGCGCACTGCGGACAGGTGCTCAGCTGGGGCAGGGTCATGACACTGTTGTAAGCACGGCGCATGCGCTGACGGCTTTTCGACGGTTTACGTTTTGGGACGCCCATAAAATTCTTCGATCTTTAAAGCTTCAGTTTATCCAACTCCGCCCACGCAGACGGCTCAGCCGTGCTTGTGGAATCGCTGGTGTTAGACTTGCCAGAGTCGGTTTTTGGCAAGCCGCGACAATCCGCCTCACACAACGGATGTTGCGGAAACTCGAGGAGAATATCTTCACGCATATGGGGCGTCAAGTCCACGAAATCGCCTGAGATTGCCACCTTTTCGTCTCCCTCCAGGGGCAGGTGGGCGGTCCAGTTCTCGAGGTCCAGATCATAATCAAACGGCTTGAGGCAGCGCACGCACTGGCATGACAAGGGCAAGTGGAGATAACCCTGCAGAAGGAGGCTGTCATCCAGCTTCTGGGCTTCAATGTCATATTCCAGCGGCTTTTCCGCCCGCACCATCTCGTCGCGGACGTCCAATTCAAGCTCCTCTGCAGGCAGTTCACCCTGGAGTTGCACGTTCTTGTCCTCCACGTGGCGGAGGTTTAACAGCAGCGGCATAATCGTTTGCTCAAGCCGGAATCTGTTTCAACTTCTGCATCAGGGCGACCCGCACGTTTTCCGGCACAAACGTGCTGATGTCTCCGCCCAGACGAGCGATTTCCTTGATGATGCGCGAGCTCAGGAACGTGTAGGTGTCCTTGGGCATCATGAAAATCGTTTCGACTCGTTCGTTCAGTTTACGATTCATCAGCGCCAGCTGGAATTCAAATTCAAAGTCCGATACAGCGCGCAGGCCGCGAATGATGGCGTGGGCCTTTTGGCGTTCCGCGTAATTCACGAGCAGGTTCTCGAACGTGTCCACCTCCACCCCCGGCACCCCGGTTACCGCGCTTCTCACGAGGGCTACCCGCTCGGGAATTGAAAACAAGGCCTGTTTGCTGTCGTTGGTGGCGACAGCGACGACGATGCGGTCAAACAGCTTGGCTGCCCGTTCGATCACGTCCAAATGCCCATTGGTGAGCGGATCGAAACTCCCGGGGTAAATCGCCGTTCGCATGCGGCGGACTGTAACAACTCTTAACGGCAACAACAACTCCGTGATGACGTTCATTGTGACATCGGAAACCGCCGGGCCGACGGCGTTCCTTGGATTCGGCAGTTCGGAAAATGCAGGTCGCGAACCTGAGCTGAGCGTGACGGTTCCTGAGTCGGCGACCTCGGCGCTGTTCGCGTTGGGCGGGTTTGCGATCGTCTCGTCCGCCGTCCCTAGAGCAAGCGCATCACGGTTTCAACTTCGCCGCGCGCCCGATGTGGCGCGGGCTTTTTTATCGGGCCCCGCTTGATCCCGAGCAGATCCATTCGACCATTTGTTCGGGAGAATGAAACAGCACGACGGGCGAATGCTGTCGGAGCGCGGCCTCGCTGTGCTGGCCCCAGGTGACCGCCCCGAAATGAATGCCCACCTTACCGCACGCGATCGCATCGCGGACTTCATCCCCCACATAGAGAACCTCCTGGCTCCGTATCCCGCTGGTCTTAATGACAGCGCGGATTTTTGCCGCCTTTCCGAAGACTGATGCCCCGCATGCCCAATGATGAACGCGGGCCGCGTGGTGCCCGAGGATCCGTTCGACATTCAACCGCGAATTGGAACTCACGATCCCGATCCGCATGCCCGCTGCCGCTAGCCGGTCCAACGCGTCTCCAATCCCGGCGAACAACTCGAACGGTTCCGGGCGTTCCGCCATGCGACGCCGCATATCGCTGACCACGCGCGGCAATTTCCATAAGGGCAGCCCGAGGGCGCGCATCAAACCACCACCGTGCAGGTCCCTGAACTGTTCGTATTCATGAGGCTCAACGCGGCGAAATCCGTGAACCTCTGCCAGGTCATTGAACACACTCCGCATCCACGGCAGGGTGTCGGCAAGGGTTCCGTCAGAATCAAAGATGAGCAGGCGGTAACGCATTGAAGCAGGAGTTGAAGCGTGCAAACGCCGTATTCGCGGCCGAAGAAAATCCGGCGTGGCAACCGATTCGACCCGATGGCGGCTGCACCGCTGTTGCTGAAACGGTTTTTAGAGTCGCGGGTTTGAGGGTTTGTGCGGAGCCGCTCATGCGTGAACGCCCTGGGTTTTCACCTTGCGACGATAAACCTTGTCAAAGCAGGTTGCGTAAAGGACATCGAACTTCTCGCCGCCAAAACACAGGTTGGTGATGCGGCCATTGGGGGTGGGGATGATGCAGTTCACCCGGCCGGCTTGATCGCAAACCTGAATTCCAAGATTGGTAGCGACATACAACCGTCCATCGCGATCCACCCGCAAACCGTCGGCAGCCGAATCGTCGGCGCCATCTGCCGAGTGCAGCCAGTAAAAGCGCTGCTTCATCCCGAGGGTTCCATCGGGTTGAATCTTGTAGCTGTAAACCCAGTGCGACCAGTAGTCGGCGACATACAGCAGCGATTGGTCGGGTGAGAGCATGATGCCATTGGCGTAACGAATGCCGGAATCCACTTCCGTTTTCGAGCCATCAGGTCGAATGAGCCAAACCTTGCTCGGCGTGCGGTTGTTCGATCCGGGGTTCGTGACGTAGACGTTTCCATTTCGCGCCACGACGATGTCATTGCCCGCAATTCCATCGGCAATCACGGTCGGGCTGCCGCCCTCGCCATCGTACGCGAGGATTTTTTGCTCGCCCGTGGCAACTGAATAGAGCCGCCCATCTGGGCCAAATGCCTGGCCGTTCGCGCGCTTTGTATCGGAAATGAACTCTGCCACTTTTCCATCGAGGCCAATGCGGTATGCCTTGCTGCTGGGAATGTCAGTAAAGAACACTTCGCCCTTGGCGTTCGAAACCGGGCCTTCAGTGAGTCGATACCCTTCAGCCACAAGTTCCCATTCTTCGCCTGGAATCAGAATGGCCTGTAATTGTTGCGAGCCGTTGCCTTTGCCAACCTGTTCGGGCCAGTCTTTCCACAACCAGCGCATCGCGTCCGGAAACACTTCAGTGCCATGGGCGCCGCTGTGTCCCCCTTCCCCCCAAACATGCTGGACCTCGTATCCGGAAAACGTGAGCGCGCGCTGCATCGCCTGGTTCGCCATCCACCAATCCCCGCCATAAATATTCAGATCGCTCGAGCCGTCCTGCAGGAAGACCCTGATTCGTTTTGGTTCCGTCTTTCGAACCAGGGTTGAATAGCGATCGCCGCCCCTCAAGCCAACGTAGGTGCCTATCGCGCTGAACACGCGGCTGAAGGCGTCGGGCCGTTCCCAGGCAGCGGTAAAGGCGCAAATCGCGCCGCTGCTCGACCCGCCAATGGCGCGGTCGTTTGCATTCGTTGATAAACGAATGGCACGGCCGTCGCCGGTTTTCTTCGATTCCACATCGGGAAACAATTCCTCGATCAGGAATCGCGCATAGTTGTCACCCAGTCCGTCGTATTCGTAACTGCGGTTGAAACGATCGAGAGCAGTGTTGGTATCTGACGCCTTCACCCGCCCGGGCGTGACAAAAATGCCAATCGTGACAGGCATCTCCTTTGCATGAATCAGACGATCGAAAACTGCGGGTGCCTGCCATTGAATCCCGTCCTGGTTGACGTAAACGCACGCGACTGTTCCTGGATTGTATTGGCCCGGGACGTAAATCCAGTAATCACGCTCAGTGCCGGGAAAGATTCTGGACCGATCGAAACTGAATTTCAGAATTTCGCCCTTTGGGATTCCTGTTTCACCAACTGAAGCAGTCTGTCCGGGGAGAGAAACAGCGGACGCCAGTATGAGTGCAGCGACAAAACTCCGGAGCGAGCGGGGGTTCATAGGATGCCAGAGCTTAGGTGAGTTGCACCTGCCGTCAAGCGGACACGCGCTTCGCGGAACCACAGTGATCTCGATCCCGTAAATGGGCTCTCGTCCGTTCGTGTTGCGCAGATGATAGGAGAAACGAGTGTGCTGGGTTATTCCAGGATAGCAGCGGTTTGCTCTCCCTCGCTTCCACTCGGAGTGGAGGAGAGGGCCGGGGAGAGGAGGAGCTTATTTCCGGAACTCTTCTTGCCTGATCTCGCTGGCCCAGCCAGCATCCAGACGTTCCACCCAGCTGCCATGACACGATATCTCCTGCTCGCCCTGACCTGCGGATGCGTCCTGCTGTCGCCTTCGTGCCGGGCCGAAAAACCTCATCCGCGCACATCTCCTGGCATTGAGGCGTTTCCCCACGTTCAGGATTTGTATGAATTCGCTGAGACCTTCCGCGCCAAATACGATCTGCCTGCGCTCGGCGTTGGAATTGTAAAGAACGGAAGGATCGTCGCACTCGGAATGGCAGGCGAGCGAAAGGTGGGCTCAGGGAATTGGGCGACGCTGCAGGATCGTTTCGATATAGCCTCCTGCGCGAAGCCGATGACCGCGACGGTCGCAGCGATTCTCGTTGAACAGGGAAAGCTGCGCTGGGACATGAGCATCCGCGAAATATTTCCGGACCTGTTGCCTTCGATACGTTCCAACTATGCTGACGTGACGCTCGAGATGTTTCTCCGCCATCAATCGGGGTTGGAACAATGGATGCGCATCAACCAACGCTGGGCTCAGTGGCATCGCGATCACACGCATCTCAGCGCAACGGAGAAACGTCGCTTGTTCGCTGCAAAGGTTCTGAAGGATCCTCCTCGCCATCGTCCGGGAACCGAAGCGTATTATTGCAACGATGGATTCCTGGTCGCGGGCAGCATGATGGAACAGGTGACAGGCCGGGCATGGGAAGAGCTCGTGCGGCAGGAACTCTGGGAACCCCTCGGCCTCGGCAGCCTTCAGTTTGGAATCGTTCCCCAGGAGGAACCGGCTGCGATTGTTTGGGGTCACGAAAAAGGCTTTCTTGGCCGAACGCGGGGCATTCAGCCAAATCCCGGCGAATTTGGAACACCACCCTTTGGATCGCCGGGAGGATTTCTGTATGCATCGATTGTGGACCTCTTGCGATTTGTGGACTTCAACATCCAGGGCGCGAACGGCAATGGCAAATTATTAAACCGCGATTCTTTTGAATTGTTGCACAGACCGCGTGGCAACGATCCGTTTGCGCTCGCGTGGGAGGTCGAATGCAAGCGGGACGCGCAGGGGCGAACGGTCGAGCGGAGCATCTATCACGGCGGCTACAGTGGGCGATCTCGATCCAACATGTGGTTCTGCCCGGAGTCGCAGACCGGCACGGTCATCGTTTACAATCACGGCGCAAGCGACAAGGCCGATGCGTACGTGGAAATCTTTTATGCGCTGCTGAAGCAAATCCGCTGAGGAGCGCAGCGGTTCAATTGGCGGTGATCGAAACCAAATCCGCCAGCTGCCACGAACCGTCTACTTGCTTCATCAGGAACCGTCGCGTTTTCCCTTCACCTTCATAATACAAATCCAGGAGCACTTCA
This sequence comes from Verrucomicrobiia bacterium, assembly GCA_035629175.1. Classification (NCBI taxonomy): domain Bacteria; kingdom Pseudomonadati; phylum Verrucomicrobiota; class Verrucomicrobiia; species Verrucomicrobiia bacterium. The sequence goes on from DASPIL010000019.1 coordinate 42,220, forward strand.
CCCGCAGCTGTCTCCTTCTTTTGAACCAGGGTGATCCCTGTCGCTTCAGCCGGGTTCAGCAGTTCGCCTATTCTGCGACGATATTCCGCCGAATGGAGGGCGTTGGTTTCGTTGACAGCGGAAAAGGTTCCGGGATCTGCGTCCTGTCCGAGCGCCCAAAGGGTCGTGATCATTGCTGATTCGGGATCATGGTATCCTGCGGGTTGCAGTTGATCTCGATCCCAGCGTGTCGCGGTTGACGCTCGTTGGGATTCGGGGAGCGCAGCCTCCAGCAGGCGATTGGTTGCCTGCAGTTGTTGAATCTCCAGCTTTCCCGCGAGCAGTTGTCCCACTTCATGGCGAAGGCGCAGGAGTTCCCTCAGCTGCGTCTCCGAAAGGCCGTGAGAACTGGACTCTTGCGCAAGCTGGCTGGACAGCGCTGCAGAACGCCTTTGAATCTCAGCCGCTTGTGCCTCCCCTTCCATTCTGGCCGCATCCGTGGCTTCAATTGCAGCGACGGAGTTTCGATGAATGCGCCACGAGACGATGGCCGCCGAACAAACAATCAAACCCGCCAGGCAAAGCGTTGTTTTCTTCATGCGCTCACGGTTGGCCTGCATTAGTGCCGATGTGCTGCCGCTCCCATTCGGTAAAGTCTTTGCCTGCCTGCACATGCATTTCGGCGTGGCCATCAGCATACCCATAAACCTTTGCCCAACGATTCCCGTACGGAATGGGTTCCTTCTGCCGCATCACAATGACCTTCTGCGGTGTTCGAACCGCGCTGATCGCACCTTGATAAACGATTTCAAATTGGTTCGCGGTTGAACTGCCTGGCGCGGTTGGCTGCTTTGGGTCCAGTGCTGTCATCGAACTTGGAAACTGCCCGTTGTTTTTTCGCGAATACATGTAAGAAGCCATCAGCCACTTCTTATTCTCAGCCATCGCTGCCTGAACTTGCTGCTGCTCGGCTTCCGTTGGTTCAACATCCGGAAGATTCGCGGCTGCCTGGTTGCGCGCTTTTTCAGCACGCAATGGCGCTAGCGAATTGGATTGCGAACGGAGTTTGGCAGCCGTGGTACGGAGGCGTTCCAGTTCGTCAGCGCGCCCGTTGCCATTGTGACTTCCGGCTGCAGCGGCCGCAAGGCGATCCTCCTCGGCCTGCATTCGGAGCAGCCGGTCCGACTCTGCCTGCAAGGCTTCCGCAGCGGCGCGCTCCCTCGCTGCCGAACGCTGGTGAATGATAAGGGGCGTCGCGATGCCGGCGACGACGAGGAGTGTGACAACGGTTTTTTGAATTGTGGTCATGGCGAGGATTTTTGTTGCGGCAATGAAGGTGGATGCGGATGCGGTGGTCCCGGCGATTGCGACACCCGAGATCACGGCTGCGAGACCAAGGGGCGCGGCGTGAACTGATTGAGCGGACAGTGCGACTGCGAGGCTGCTGCTTGCGATGGAGACGCCGCGCCGGGCGAAGATATCGCGAAGACGTTCCAAGGCGCGGCTCACGCGCTTCTGTGCTGCATCGTCGCTGATTCCGAGGGCCACTCCGACCGTTCGCAGATCTTGATTCTGAAAGTAGCGAAGCAGCACCGCGTTGCGATCGGGTTCCGGGAGTTCTCCGAGCGCAGCATCAAGGTGCGGGGCGATTCGTTCCCAAGACAACTCAGGCGATGGTGCGGGCAAGTCATTCATGGTGGCTGCCTCCTGTTCCCGTGCTCTGCGGCGGACCTCTGTCCGGATTACCTTTGCGGCCAGATTGCGCGCGGTGCAATGCAGCCAGCCGGCCAGGGGCCGTCCCATGGCGTTTTGGACATTTGCAGCGAGCGCGACGAAGACTCCCTGCGCGACGTCCTTTGCCGCGTGGGCGTCGCCCACCATGCGGAGCGCGGCCGAGTAAACCAAATCGACGTGCCTGCGGACAATCTCAGCGAAGGCACTTTCCGATCGCGACTCGGCGTAATCCGTCAACAGTTGCTCGTCCGTTTGGTTGTTCACTCAATAGACAGTACCCGCGTTGTTAGGAATCCGACAGGAATCACTCAGCGATTCGAAAGGAGCGATGGCAGGATGCGTCGTCGTTCAGGAAACGGCTGCGTGAGGGCGGAGAACCAGCTGTCACTCCCCGAACCGACAGGTCTTAAACTTCAGACCCGCCGGCCCCGTGCGTGCGGACGCTTCTTGCCAGTCCAAAGGCACTTGCCCGGCGTACTGCGCCCCCATAGATTGGCATCATGATTGGAGATGTTCGCCAGCACTTGGAAGCGGTCCCATTTGAGCCATTCACAATTGTCACCACCAGTGGTCGCCGTTACCCAGTCACGACAGCAGATCATGGTGGGTCGAACCCGCAGGGTAGTCGGGTGGTCGTTTGGTTTGATGACGACAGCAGCGTCACGATTTCGGGGCTTCATATTGCTGCTATCGAGAAGGGGCAGACCAGTCGAAACGGAAACGGCTAACGAGTTTGCTGGAGCGGCCGTATTTAGGTTCATCTGTCTGGTTCTTTCGCGAAGAAAAACGTGTCAGTCCAGGACTGACCCCTTCGTGGTTCCTTGAACTGACGACAACTCTTTCTGGAAGGAGACCTTCCTCCGCCACAGCGCCCTTAATGTTTATCACGTCTATTCATTTTTCATTTGCTGCGGTGCGACGCGAGTGATGCAAGAGAGAGCACGCTGCTGAGGAGGATGAGAAAACCGGTAACAACGAGGGTGGGCGTGACTACCTGCCAGGTTGATCCCCAACTCGGCGCAATAATCTGAAGCGCGGGTTCAACGAAGAGTGGTGACGAGACGGCCAGCGCCGACAACGTCCAGACGCGGCGGGCAGGAGTGTGCCATCGGCGTAGCTGCATTCCGCGTTCTGCCAGGATGAACAGCGGTTGGACGACAAAGAACGCGAGCCAGAGGAGGGAAATGCACCAGCGTTCCAGCGCCATCCAGGCAAGGAGGAAGTGAATGACGCCGCTGAGGGCAAAGGCGGCGAACATGGCTGAGCACGGGCCCGCGCGATGCTTCAGCGGATCGAACACATAAGCGCGAAAGATTTTTTCCGAGGTGAAGATGTTCCAGCGGCGCGTCCAAAACTCCGTGATCGAAGTTGAGAGATAGGGTGAGCGCATCAATGTCGGTATCGTTGTCCCGAAGACTGCGCCGACAAGCGGCAGAGCAGCCGTGAGCATTTCGGCAAATGCCAGAATCAAAATTCCCCCGCCAATCCAACGCAGGATGAGCAAGCCAGGTTTCGCCGAAGCTGCTTTCGTGAGTCCGATTGTCAGCGCGAATACGGCCGTCGCGATCAGAAAGTGAATCAGTGCCTTTCGATCCAGACGGCGTTCAAAGCGCACGAAGCACTGCTGGCCTGCCCAGGTGAAAAGATAGGCAATTCGAGCGCGGGGATTTCTAATCGGCGGAACCATCGCGAGCGCAGCAGCTGAAATGAACGCCACGGAAGTCATCAGCATGAACAGTCCTCGAATGAGCGGCGGTTCGCGAAGCAGGCATGGCACGGACAGCAACAATCCGCAGGCCAAGACAGCGAATAGGGCGCCTGCTGGATGCGTTGCCAACAGGAACAGCATGAGCATTGACGCCGCCCACACGATCAATGCAGTTGCCGCGCAAATCTGGATTGTTGAATGGAGGACGACGGAGATTCCAATCGCGCCTGCGATGCCCGTCACGGACCAGGCGGGAAAACTTCGTGACAGCGCGGGTTTGTTCATGCCGGTTTGAAATGAGACCGGTGCGGGGCGGTGCCGTCACGCGTGAAGGCGAATTCTCCGCCGATCAGTTGCGCGGCGTTCGCGCATCTTTCAGCCATTGAACATGACCGTCCAGCATGAGGCGATTGCGCCCGCCTGCATGGGCGCTGCGCCCTTTCATCGAGGCGGGAACTGCAGGAATGGGCGCAGGAAAATAGACGTCAACTGTGAGTTCCACTTCGGAGGGGCCATTCGGAATTCCAACCGTGGGATTGCCAGCGTCCTTCACCCGCATAAATGCATCATGCTCGCTGCGACCCCAGAAGTTATCGTCGGGAATCGGGTCATCGATGCGATCGAATCGCCACATCCAATAGCGAACTGTGGGCGCGTTTGAAGCAGAGTGAACGTGCTGCACCGCCTGTTCTGCATCCGCGAACGACGCCAGTTGCGCTCCGGGACAATTCCAGACTGAGACGGAAGGCAGTTGATTGCTCAACACCAATGCGGCCCACCCCGCGCGAGGGTCACTCTTGTCAGGCCATCCTGTCGTCCACGGTTTGAAACCGCCCGGCAGCGAGGATTTGAGATCGCGGCGGTCAGGGAAACGTCGTTCGTCGTCGAGGTAGATTCGCCAGGCAATGCCTTGTTGTTTCAGCTGGGAAATGCAGCTTGTGCGGCGCGCCAGTTGTTTTGCCCGCGAAAGCGCGGGGAGAAGCATCGCCGCGAGAACCGAGATGATGGCAATGACGACGAGCAATTCGATAAGAGTGAAGCCCTTCGCGTGCGCCGTTTTCATGTGTGCATCGGAGGGTCAAGGCAGCGGCGCAGCGGTTACTCTGCGGGTTCCAATCGAATGATGCGATCGGGTCCATTCATGGCAAGATACAGCGCGCCGTCGGGACCCGTGACCACATCACGAATGCGGCCGATGTCCTTGAAAAGAATTTCCTGCGATGTGACTTTCCGGCCATCAATAACAACGCGCCGAAGTTCTTGCGCGGCGAGTGAAGTCACGAAGAGGTTGTTTTTCCAACGCGGAAATTTGTCTCCCGTGTAGAACCCAATGCCGCAAACTGCGATTGATGGAGTCCAGTGGATGATCGGCTGTTCGAGTCCTTCTTTCGCGGTAAGGGCGGTGATTGGGGTGCCGTTGTAATCCATGCCGTATGTGATCAGCGGCCACCCGTAATTGACTCCGGGGCGGATCACGTTCAGTTCATCGCCTCCGCGCGGGCCATGTTCGGTTTCCCAGAGATCTCCAGTGACGGGATGCGCAGCGAGGCCCTGAGGATTGCGGTTGCCGTAACTCCAGATTGTTGGGTAGGCGCCCGGCTGGTTGACGAATGGATTGTCCTGTGGGACGCGGCCGTCATCGAACACGCGGTGGACCTTGCCGTTGGGGCGGGACAGGTCTTGCGCATTTTCTTTGTCGCCCCTTTCTCCGATGCTGAAGAACAGATGCCCAGTGTCAGTGAAGACGAATCGGCTGCCGAAGTGGACGCCGCCGCGTTTGTAGAATTTCTCGTCGGCGCGAAAGATTGTTTCCTGATCCGTCCAACGGTTCTCTTTGATGCGGCCGCGGACGACCACGGTGAGGGCGCTGCCGTTGCTCAAGCCGTCGGCGTAAGACAAATAAATCCAGCCGTTGCTTGAGTATTGCGGATGAACTCCCACGGCGAGCAAACCGCCCTGGCCGCTGGCCCGGACTCGCGGGGTGCCTTCGACTGCAGGCTGCACTTCGCCGTTGTCGATGATTCGCAATCCGCCGGGAAGTTCAGTCACGAGCATGCGCTTGTCGGGCAAGAAGGCGATGGACCAGGGCGTTCGTAATCGTTCCGCCACGGTCTTGACTTGGAACGCGTGTTCCTTGCTGGCAACGCGTTGATCGGTTGAGGGGCGCGCAAAGTTCGCTTGCTCCCGCTGCGCATAGGCGCGCTTCTCGCGGATGAGCACCACCATTGCACGAATCTCGGCCTCGCTGAGGGCGGCCTTGAACGACGGCATTCCGTTGGTCACATACCCTTCGCGGATTGAATGCGCGATGCTTGCGTCATCGTTGCCGTGCTTCCAGTTCTCGGTGAGCAGGCTGGGCGCCTGTCCGCCTTCCAGGTTGCGGCCGTGGCAATTGGCGCAGTTTTGGTTGAAGAATTGAGTGACGTCCGCGCTGAAGGCAGGCGAACAGCCGATAAGCAGCAAGGCCGCTGCAGAAAGCTTACGGATCATGGATTGGGCTGAATATGCCGACCCGTGCAGCGCTGTCAAACACGGCGATTCATGACATGACGTGAGTAGAAATGGTTTGATCCACGGGGGCCCCGCGTGCGCGGGTTTGACCCCTGCGGCCTTGGAAGCCGGCGGAGAACAGGTTTGAAAACTTGCGCTACGCGGCGGGAGCGACTGCGGTGTCGAGGACATCGCGCACCTTCTGCGCGAGCTTTGCGGGCGTGAACGGCTTTGAAAGGAACGAAAGGTCGCCATCCAGTACGCCCAAATCGCTCAATGCGTCGTCTGTATAGCCTGAGATGAACAAAACGCGCGTTTTGATTTCCTGTTCGCGAAGCTGGTTATAAAGCTCCTTGCCGCTCATCTGCGGCATGATGACATCCGTCACGACAAGATCGGGAGTGCGATTCGCGGAGATCAGGGGCAGCGCTTCCACCGCGGTGCCTGCTTCCTGCACCGCATAGCCGCATTCGCGCAGCACGGACGCTGTGAATTCCCGGACAGTCGGATCGTCCTCGACGACAACCACTGTTTCCGCGCCTTTGGGAAGGAATGGTGAATGCCCATTCTTCGAGTTGGACTCCATCGCTTCCAACGTGCGGGGGAGATAGACCTTGAACGTTGTGCCGACGTTGGGTTCGCTGGTGACATGGATGTCGCCGCCGCTCTGCGATACGATTCCGAAGCAGGTTGCGAGGCCCAGGCCGGTTCCTTTGCCCACGCCCTTCGTGGTGTAGAAGGGTTCAAAGAGATGTGACTTCACCTCGTCGGTCATGCCGACACCGGAATCGCGTATGCAGAACAGGACATAATCGCCAGCCTCCAGCGCCCGGTTTCGGAAATGCATCGCCTTTTCGAAAGTCACATTTTCAGTAGTGATCACGAGTTCTCCGCCGCGCGGCATTGCGTCGCGTCCATTGACCACCATGTTCATGATGACCTGCTCCAGCTGGCCGGGGTCTGCTTTGACCGCCCAGAGATCGCCTTGATACCGGGTTTGCAATTCGACGTCCTCGCCAATCAATCGTCGGAGCATTTTTTCCATGCCCTTGACGATCTCGTTGAGGTCAAGGACTCGCGTTTGAAGGACCTGCTTGCGGCTGAAGGCGAGCAATTGGTGCGTCAGGGCGCTGGCACGCTCGGCAGCGCGGCTGATCTCCTCGGCATTCTTCCGCAGCGGATGACTCGGATGAAGCTTGTGCAGCATCATGCCGCAATAGCCTGTGATGACTGTCAGGAGGTTGTTGAAGTCGTGGGCAACTCCTCCAGCAAGGCGTCCGACGGCCTCCATCTTTTGCGATTGCCTCAGGCGTTCCTCGCTCTGACGCAATGCTTCCTCGGCTCGCCGGGTTTCGGTGATGTCCTGGACCGTGCCAAACATTTTAATCGGCTGGCCTGTTTCGTTGCGCAGAACTTCGCCGCGTCCCTGGATCACGTGTTCGGTGCCATCCGGCAGTAACGCGCGATGATCGCAGACGAACGGCTGGCCGGTTCGCAATGCTTCGCCCATGATTGCACGGCAGCGGCCGAGGTCGTCGGGATGCACGCGTTGCATGCACTTTTCCATGGTGACGCCGAGGTCCTGGGGCGACTGGCCGTACAGTTTGCTCGCTTCTTCAGACCAGGTGACAGAATCGCGAATGAGATCCCATTCCCAACCGCCGAGCCGGGCGACTTGCTGGGTGTGACGGAGTTGGCGTTCCTGCTCGCGCAAGCGGGAGTCTGCCTGAGTCCGTTCCTCGATTTCGCGGGTCAGTTGGGCGGTGCGATGCGCGACCTGTGCTTCGATGGCATTGTTTAATTCTTCGAGGCGCGCCTGGCGTTCCGCGACGATGCGCATCTCGCTAACGCTTTTTCGAATGGAGATGACGAGGAATGCCACTTCGAAGGCAACCCATGCGCCATGCTCGGCGGATCGCCACAAGGATGCCGATGCGACGCCGAAGACCGATTCAGGCCATACCAACCCGCGCGCAATGTGATCAATGATGACAACCGCGGACGCCGACAAGAGCACCCGCCAGTCGCGGTAGAAAGCCAGGATGGCGAGGGACCCGAAGAAATGGAAATGCGTTTCAATCCGTCCACCCGTGAGGTGAACCAGCAGGGCGGCCATGAGCATCTGGCCGATTGCAACGGCATGCCGGGTGAGCGCCTGCCCGGGAAATTTCCACGCGAAAAAAACCGGAACGCTGGTGATCAATCCGCCGAGCACAATGGACGCGATCACATGGACATGAATGCTGCTGGTGCGTCCTTCCCAGGCCTGCGGAGAGAGCAGGAGCGTGATGAACACGCTTGCAATCCATTGGCATATCAACAGCCAGAAGAACAGCCGGTCGGTGTGCCGAATCACAGACTGCTTCTGTTCCTCGAACAATTCGTCCGAGCGTACAGAGAACGAACTCGTCGCCGGAACCATCAGAGTGGGGTGGTTCGTCATTGAGTGGTTTCAGGCAGCTGATTTGTGCTGGAGCATTGGAGTGAACAGCCGAATACAGGTGTTCCCACGGGATCGTTTTCGCGGCGGGCGACCCGCTCGAGCAGGGCGGACTTGCTGGTGTTGTCGCCAATCTGACCCCGGCCCGCTGTAATCCCGCCGCTGAACAAAAGTTTTCCTTCGGGACTGTAAAGAACCACAAACCCGGACGTTTCGGCTCCGAACTGGCGGGCGATTTTGCCGTCAGGATCATTGGCGACTGAAACAGGCGCAATGCTCTCGGCTGTGGCACGCAAGGACGTTTGTGTCCAATCGTTTGAGACGCCTGAAGGGTTCATGAACAAAATGTGGGCTGCGATCTGTCCTGAACGCCCCGCGAGAATTCGGTTGAGTTCCTCAAGGCTCGCCCGGCTGCAGGGGCATCGGGGATGCGCGAAAAGGATCAGGGTATCACGGGTGGCATCGAGCTTTGGCACGGCGGGTTGGGGCCAAACCTCCGGGGTAATGTTGCGAGCTCCCACCGATTTTTCATAACGCATCAACGACAATCCGCCAACGGTGGCTGCGATCAACCAAACCGCGCATAGCGTCGTTCTGTTGAATAACCGGGGTGTCACTCCGGCGTGCTGAGCAGCGGATGTGCCAAAGGGGCTCGGTTCCACTGGGCGGCCCTCTCCCCCGGCCCTTCTCCCGCTCCTGCTTCGCAGGCGAGGGGAGAAAGACTGTCGGGCGGTCTGGTTGCGGGACAGTTTGCACCTGGACTCCCTCTCTTCCATTCGGAATGGAGGAGAGGGTTGGTGAGAGGAGGTGCTTTTGACCTTACGAACGAGGGCGCGCGCAGGGTGATATCTGAGCACCCTCTCCCCCGGCCCTTCTCCCGCTCCTGCGTCGCAGGCGAGGGGAGAAAGACTCTCGGGCGGTCTGGTTGCCGGACAGTTTGCATCTGGACTCCCTCTCTTCCATTCGGAATGGAGGAGAGGGTTGGGGAGAGGAGGAGCTTATGACCTCACGAACGAGGGCGCGCGCAGGACGATATCAGAGCACCCTCGCCCCCGGCCCTTCTCCCGCTCCTGCGTCGCAGGCGAGGGGAGAAAGACTGTCGGGCGGTCTGGTTGCCGGACAGTTTGCATCTGGACTCCCTCTCTTCCATTCGGAATGCAGGAGAGGGTAGGGGAGAGGAGGAGCTTTAAACTGAGCGAGATCCGCTCGGTCGTGTTCTTGAAAACTAGCCAGAGGGCTTCTTTGAGGGGGCGGGCAGGTTTTGATCGGCTTCGGGTTCGCGGGACGCGCTTGCTCCTTCACTGCGCTCCTTCAAGTTCCGAAGCAGCCGCTCCTTGGTCGCCTGATGGCGCTCATGCCGAACGCCTTCCAGATGCTGCCGGGCTTCGGAAAGCATTCCAGCCTTCATTTTGACTCGTGCGAGATGCACATGGACTCCTTCCTTTTCGACTTCATCGGAAGCGATCTTCAGCGCATTGGTCCAGGCTTGAAGGGCGTCGTTCGTTCGCAAGGGCAGGATGATGTAATACGATTGCGCGATGTCCGCCGCCATCAGAAAATTCGTGGGATCCAGGCGCATCGAGTTGCTGTAGAGCGACATCGCTTTGTCGAACACCTGCTGCTCGTCGATGTTGTAGAATTCGCGCGCGTCCTTGCGAAACAGGAAAACAGTGGTGCCGAAGTTGTGATAGTAAATGGGCTCTGTTGAGTTCAACTCGATCGCCTTTTCATAATACGCGAAGGCGTTTGTCACCGAGCCACGGTGGCCGTGGTAGTTGGCGAGATTATTCCACACGGCGGGGTTCAGGGGATCGATATCCCGCGCCTTTTCCAGGTGGATAACCGACGCTTCCTCTTCACCGATGTCTCCGAGGAAGCTCGCGTAGGCAAGGCGGGCATCCGCGTATTCGGGATGTTTTTCTATGAACCGTTCGTACGCCTGGCGAACAGCATCGAGTCTTTTGTGAATGCGTGCGTTTAATTCAGCGTCCGGAACCCCGGCGCCTTCCTCCTTGAATTTCCTGTTCTCAACGATCCATTGATCGATCTCCTCGAGCGCGGCGTCGTCATCTGCTTCGAGCTTCTTCAATTCCACGCCGCGCGGATCCTCGGCTGGTTGTGCTGCACGAACACGAATGCCCGTGGTTTGTTCCACGAGGTTGCTGGCAGCGGCGGGCGGATTCGTTGAAGCCAGGACGCCCAATAAACCAAACAGCAATGTGCTCACGCGGAGAAGCTAGCACGCGCCGCGGGATGTCCAAATGGAAAAGCCGGAATGCGATTGATCGAAAGAATTCCAACACTGGTCGCGAGAACGTTGGGTTCACCTGGCTGGAAGCTCGGTTCCACGGCGGGCAAGGATGCCTGCCGCCACGTCCACTTCAGAATGGCCAGTTGATTCCAGCCGAAATGTAAATGCCGCCGCTCAAATCGAGTTTCGCAGTCCGGCCGCTTTCGCTGAACTCTGCCGATCCCAGCGGCATGTACTGCGCCCCGAGGTAGAAATCACCGTTGCGAGCCGCGTGATAGGTGAGCATCGCGTTGATGTAGCCGCCGAACAGAAATTCTGAGGCATCGAAATCTCCGCGATTCCGGGTCTCGCCAGCGATCAATTCGTTGTAGCGGTAATTTCCAGTTACCAAGCCGACCGCAGGTCCGGCTCCCACGGTTAGGCCGACCGCCGGGTGGAGATCAAAATACAACGTCGGGCCAAGGCGGAACGCGTAGAGAATCACTTCCAGTTCACGGCTGCCTGTGACGTTCACCTGCATTGGGTCACCTGCGTCAACCAGTGTCCCCACGTCTCCGAGGAGCGGCTGCTGCTCACCGCTGGCTGAACCGTTATAGGGTGCACTTGGCGGAATGACACCGCCGGGAAGATCGAACGCGTACGTGTTCTGCTGGACGGTCGCACTGAACCGGCTGTCATCTGAGATCGTGATCGGCAGCAGGCCAAAGCCGAATTCCCATCCAATGCGCATGCGTTCTCCGCGCCAGATAATACCGCCGTAAGCCAATTCAAAACCGAGGTAGGGCGCTTCGTCGTCGCCGCTCGCTTTCGAGGCGGCCTCGAAGGAGCTGGTGCTCTGGAACAGCAATTGACCGCTTTGAACCTGGTCGGGCCGTTCGTATCCCCAAAACGTCGTGTAACCGCCACTGTTGCCCGTGCGATCGACGCGCACATAGCCGTCATCGAATAGATGATTCTGTCCGCCTACTCCAAGCTGGCCAACGCGGTTTCCGGAAATATCAAAGGCGCCATTCATTTTGAAATCGCCCTTGATGTTAAATCCGGTGAGCAGACCGACCCGGAAGTTGCGCGTCCAATCGGGATCGTACTGCCCGTGCGTGCTGAAGCTGGAAGCCGAAATCAGGGCGGCGGCGCCGAGCCAGCCGTAACAGGTTTTGTGGGAAGCGAAGTTCAGCATGGCCTGGGCTTAGGGATTCAAGAGCACGCGGTAAAATCGGTTGGTGGTCGAGTTGACGGCGCTGATGGTTTTCGGGGGACCGTCATCAATCCATTGCACCTTGGACGTCTGCGCGACAATCGGAGGAATCGCGGCTCTTGCGTCTGGGAAGTCCATGGCGCTGCTGTAATAAATCGTATAGGTCCGGCCCGGCGTGGCGGGAAACTCAATCATCACGTCCTGCGAGGGAAGCTGAACAATGTTGGTGATCGTGACAGCGGATGGCACGGGCACATTGACGTTGTAGGTGGAAGTCGCAACAGCAACATAGCTGTCGTTCGGAACATCGAACGCCACGCGAGCGGGCACAAAGTATTGGAGTACGAGATTCACACCTTCGCCTGGCGCAAGCGGCGCCGCGTAGGCAACGAACGGCGTGCCGCTGTTCGTTCCGGCGGCGTTTCGAAGCGGATGCTGCAGGTTGTTGATGATGAGCCTGGCAGACGCCGCGTTCGACGAGCTGATGTTTACCAGCCGGACAGTCTGCTCCATGAGCGCATTCTGAAAGTTAAGCACCATGTCGGAGGCATTCGTCGCAATCAATTGACCAGTCACGAGAGCATCGACGGTAAAGGTCGCGCTGGCAGCGTTGTTTGCGGCGTTGGTGTCGGATCCGCCTGACATTCCTGCCGCAGCTGAAACGGTTTTGGAGCCTGCGCTGGTGGCGCGAACAAACAACTGGAACCGCCGTCCTGCATTAGCCGCGAGGTCGCCCACGTTGATAATGGGCTGGTTGGCAGCGGAGGTGTTTCGGAAGGTGATGCCAGCGGGCAGCGTGTTGGTAAGTTGAACACCTGTAGCGGCAGTGCCGCTTCGATTGGTAACCGTGACGAAATAGCTGAATTGGTCGTTCACGAGAACGGGAGCGGAGGGCGCGGTGACTGTGACGGCGAGATCGCTGATAACAATGGGTGCGTTCGTGAAGGTGGTGACCAGCTGCACGCCCGGAAAATTCGTGGCGGGGAGGCTGAAGGTGACGAAGTTCGTCAGAACCGTGGCATTCGTGGAGGTGACCTGGAGATCGACAAACCCGCCTTGCCCCAAGGGAACTTGTGCGACGGCCACGATCTGATTCGATTCCACGGAGATGACAGTGTTGAAAAGATTGGTCCCGAAGTCAGTGAGAACGATGGGCGCGGAAAAGCGGTTGGTGATCACCACGTTCTGCACCAGGCCGGAATTATTCGTAAAATCGAGGCTGTAGAGAATTGGCGTGTTGATCAGTGTGTTCGTGTGCGAGACGCGCGCGTCAAATATGAGGAGTTGCGCCCGCGCTGGGAATGTGGTTGCGATGAAAAATATCGCCAGCGGACCGAGGAATCGGAGAACTGTAAACGCCTTGATGTAAGACTGCATGTGCACCTTCAATGGCGGCGACTTTATTGAGCAGCGTGGTTGGTGTCGAGGAATTGTTTTCGCGCGAGTCGATGCAGCGCAGATTTCGCGAGACGAGCGTCGGGACGTTGTCGGCTGGTTTCCGTGGATCGGCGGAATGGACGCGAGGGAGGGAAGGCTGCGATACAGCAAGTCTGGCAATTGCGCTCGTTGGGCAGTGATGAATCAAAGGGGAATACTTTTGACCCATACCGCAACTTTCCATAGCTTGCCGTGTAATCATTTGGGAAATGCTCGAGCGTTTTTGACTGAATGGCCTTTTTATCACTTAGAGAATTCTTTGCCCGCATGGGCCTGGTGACTCCCGAGCAATTCGAGGAGCACGGCAAGTCATGGCGGGTGGCGGTCGAGAATGGCTCACAGGAATCGCTTCTCACGTTCATTTGCAGGGAACGCGGGATCGCTGAAGACGTATTCCTGCAGAAACTTGCGCAAGCGCTCGGCTGGCCGTACCTCGAAGTCGCCAAGCTGGAAGTCCCCCAACAGGCGCGCACCCGCATCTCGACCAAGGTCGCGTTTCAATATTCCGTCCTGCCCACCAACGTCACGGACAACGCAGTCCAGGTGGCTGTCAGCAATCCCTTCGACACTGCAATGCTCAACTCGGTGCGCTTTGATGCCCGCGCGCCGGTCGAGTTTGCACTCGCTCCCAAGGCTGAAATTGAAAAGGCGCTGAAGAAGTATTACGGCGTCGGCGCTGAGACTCTCGACGAAATGGGCGCAACGGAAGACGAACCGCTCGAGCTGCTCATCGACAAGGAAATCACCGAGGGCGACCAGGAAGCCAGCGTCATCAAGTTCGTGAACCAGGTGATCTGGGAAGCTTACAAGGATCGCGCGACTGATATTCACCTCGAGCCGCAGGAAGACGAGTTGCGCATTCGTTACCGCATCGACGGCATCCTGCATCAGACCCCGATGCCTCCGCAGCTCAAGCGTTTCCAGGCATCGATCCTATCGCGCATCAAGGTGATGAGCGGGATGAACATCGCCGAGAAGCGCCTGCCGCAGGACGGACGCATCAATGTGCGCATCAAGGGCGAGGAAATTGACATTCGTGTTTCGACCGTGCCGACGGTTTATGGCGAGAGCACGTCGCTGCGGCTGCTGTCGCGCGGAAAGATTTTCCTGAGCCTGGACAAGCTGGGCTTCGCTCCGAATGACGAGTCGGCCATTCGCGAATTGATCGTCAAGCCGCACGGTATTTTGCTCGTGACGGGGCCGACGGGTTCAGGCAAGTCGACGTCGCTGTATGCGATGCTTTCCACGATCAACTCGGTTCACAAGCGTATCATCACGATTGAAGAGCCCGTGGAATATGAGTTGAAAGGGATCAATCAAATTGCGGTGCGGCCGGAAATTGGGCTGACGTTCGCGATGGGATTGCGCCATATCCTGCGGCAGGACCCGAATGTGATCATGGTGGGCGAAATCCGCGACCTTGAAACAGCGGAGATTGCGATTCGCGCAGCGCTGACGGGTCACTTGGTCTTTTCGACGCTGCACACGAACGACGCGCCCAGCGCGTTCACCCGCTTGATCGACATGGGCATTGAGCCATTCCTGGTTGCATCATCGGTGGAGGCCATCATGGCCCAGCGTCTCGTCCGCACCATTTGCCCGCACTGCAAGACGGAGCAGAAGGTTGAGCCGAATTATCTGAAGCGCATTGGCTTTCCTGAGGACGAAATTCCCACGGCAAAGTTTTGGTATGGCGCGGGTTGCGAGCAATGCAGGCAGCTCGGCTACCAGGGCCGCCTGGCAATCTATGAACTGCTGTTGCTCAACGAGCAGCTGCGCCCGCTGATCCTCAGCCGCGCGGCGGCGTCCACGATCGCGGCGCGAGCGCTGGAGCAGGGGATGCGCTCGTTGCGCATCGACGGCTGGAACAAGGTTCGCAACGGGATCACCACGATCGAGGAAGTGTTGCGCGTGACGCAGATCGAGGAACATCTGGACGCGCTGATGGAAGACAAAACGGAAATCCTCGCAAATCTTTCCAAATGAGCTGCCGTTCCTTGAACTTCCGAGATTCGCGGCGGCTGTGCGCCGTGTTGCTGAACCCGGCAAATCGCGGATTCACTCGCGCCAATCCTTCCTGATATGCCCCGCTGGACCTCGTGCAACGTGCTGCAGTTCGGGCTGGACTCGCGTCGTATATGGCAATTCGACGGCAGTTCATTCAAGCTCCGCGGGGATCATGTCGCCCGAGCGGGCGAGCCGCTGCCGCAGGGTCTTGCCACCAAGAGCTGGAGTTCGCTTTACCAGCCGAAATTGAACATCGCGTGGCTGCCAGCCGAGCATGTTTTCATTCGCGTCGCGCAGTTCCCCCAGGCCACGGCCGAAGAAACGCAGGCGATGGTTGAATTGCAGATGGAACGGCTTTCGCCGATTCCCGTGACCCAGGCGGTTTGGGCCATGCATCCCGTCGGCACAGTGATCGGAAACATGCAGACGATCATTCTCTTGATCGTTTCGCGAAATGTAGTTGAGGAATTCCTGGGCCGGCTGGAAGGCGAGGGTTACCTGGCGGACCGATTGGAACTCCCGCTGCTCGACCAGCTTCAGGCCACGGAACCCAAGGATGACGGCGCGTGGATTTATCCGGAAACGCGCGGGTTGCAGAAGATGGCTGTGGTGGCCTGGTGGTACGGCGGTGTCCTGCGCAACGTTGACCTGATCACCTTCAGGCCAGGTGCGCAGGGAGCGATCGGCATCAAGGACCAGCTCATGCAAATGGCCTGGGCCGGCGAACTCGACGGCTGGCTGACGGGCGCTCCCAAATGGCATCTGGTTGCAGATGACCAGACGGGAGCGGAGTGGTTGGAGCCACTGGAGCAAGAACTCGGTGGACCGCTGGAACGTGTCGCACCTCTTCCCGCCGCGGAACTCGCAGCGCGCGCCGCGCGCCGGGCTGCGGCCTCGGAAGCAAAGACCACGCTGCTGCCTGCAGAATTTGGCACGCGGTACCGCCAGCAATTCGTTGATCGGCTTTGGATGCGCGGGCTGGGCGCCGTGCTCGCCATCTATGTTCTTGGCCTCATTGTTTATTTCAGCGCAGTCGGATTTGTGCGTTACCAGACGACGAAGGCAGAGACCTTGTATACGGGGCAGGCGCAATCGTACACGAATGTGATGCGGTTGGATGCGCAGTACAAGGTGTTGAAGCAGCGCCAGGAATTGAAGTATGCCGCGCTCGATTGCTGGCAGGCCGTTGCCGAGACAATGCCTGCGGGGTTGACCCTGGATGCGCTGAATTTCAGTGGCGGACGGCGCGTGTCGTTAAGTGGAACGGCCCCGGCCGACCAGGTCGGCGCGGTGATCGACTTCAGCGACAGCCTGCGAAAGTTTGTCGTTCGCGGGCAGCAGTTGTTCGATCAGCAGAAAAATGAGCCGCCGCACACGCAGGTGATGCCCGGCGGGATTGTTCGCTGGACGTATGATCTCGATCTCAAAAGGACGGGCGAATAAATGAACGGCTACCTCTCACGCCTCAATCCCGCGGAACGCCGGTTCGTCATCGTCGTCGGCCTCGTATTCTTTGTTGTGATCAACGTGTTCTGGATCTGGCCACACTTCGGTGACTTGACGATGTATCGAAGCCGGCTGCAGCAGGCGCGCACGAACTACAACACACGCCAGGGCGTGCTCGCCCAGGAACCGAAGCTGAAGGCGGACATTGCCAAGCTGGCGAGCGAAGGCGGTTATGTTCCGCCTGAAGACCAGGCGACGCACTTCCTGCGCACGATCCAGGTGCAGGCAGCGCAGAGCGGCGTCGGATTTCAGGGAAGCTCCCGCACATCGACGAGCACGAACCAATTCTTTTTGGAGCAACTGCAGACGGTGACCCTTATCTCGCGGGAGGAACAGCTCGTGGATTTTCTCTACAATCTGGGTTCCGGCAACTCGCTGATTCGAGTCCGTGAAATTTCGGTTCGACCGGATCAGCAGCGGCAGAGCCTCAATTCCGTCGTCACCCTCGTGGCGAGCTATCAAAAGACAACCCGCGCCCCGGCCGCCGCACGGCCTGCATCCACAGCGGTCAGGCCGCCCGCGACATCCGGAGCGCCACCGGCCAGGACCCCTGGACCGCCCACGACACCGGGCCCGCGGCCAGCGGCTCCGCGACCTTCTTCCACGACCCCCAGCAACAAATGAAAACCATTGTTCCGATTTTTCTCCTGGTATTTGTCGTCTCCTGCATTCAAAGCACGCGCAAGGCGGAACCCGCCGCAACAGTTGCCGTGGAAGAGCCCACGTTCCAGGAGTCCGCCGCCGTTGAGCCTGTGGCCGCGCCCGCGTTGATTGACACGCCGCCCATTACGGCACCGCCTGCAATCGAGGTTCCCGCAGAAACTCCAGTAACTGAGGAGCCGCAGGCGGAAGTCGTACCGCCAGGCAGCACGGCCGCGCAGGTGGCTCCACCGGCGGGGAGGGTTCCCGGCGCGGCACCCGCTGCCACCGCCGCGGAAGGCGCTCCCCCCGCAGCCGGTGAGACGCTTTCCGACCCCGAACAAATCATTCCCGCGGGCATGATTGATTTCAGGAATACTCCGCTGGAACAGGTTTTGACTGTGTATTCAGAACTGGTCAATCGCACGCTGCTCCGTCCTTCCACGCTCCCGGCATCACAAATCACACTGACAACGCGAACAGCTTTGACGAAACGCGAAGCCGTGCAGGCGCTGGACAGCGTGCTCGGCCTCAACGGAATTGCGATGATCAACGTGGATGAAAAATTCGTGAAGGCGGTCGCGCAACCACAGGCCGTGCAGGAAGCCGCGCCGCCCGACACGCGCCGCGCAGCGGAGTTGCCTGAGTTCGGGCCGGTCCTCACGCACGTGGTCCAATTGAAGTACACGAAACCGGCGGAGGTCGTTCCCGCGTTGCAGCCCTTCGCGAAATTGAACTCCATCCTTCCCGTTGAAAGCACACAGATCCTCGTCCTGCGCGATTACACCGAAAATATCAAGCGCATGCTCGAAATGATCGAGCGGATCGATATCGTCGTGCCGGGAGAATTCGTGTCCGAAGTGATTCCCATCAAGTACGCCAAGGCAGCGGAAATTGCTGATGCATTGAACAGCCTGAGCGGCAGCGGCGGCGGCAGCACAAGCATTGGCCGCAGTACCGGAAGCACGCGGCCCGCAGTTGGCAACACCTCTGGCGGACTCAACCGCCCTGGCGGACTCGGTGGCGTCGGCGGCTACAACCAGGCAAATCCTATGCAGTCGGGTGGGATCGGCGGGATTGGCGGAGCCGCGGGATCAGCGCCCGGAAGCAGCTTCACCGATCGCCTGCGCAACATCGTGCAGCGCGCGGCGGCGTCGGGCGACCTCGAGATCCTTGGGAAGACGAAGATGATTGCCGATGAACGCAGCAACTCACTCCTGATCTTCGCGTCACGCGCTGACATGGACATGATCAAGACGGTCGTGGCAAAGCTCGACGTCGTGCTTTCGCAGGTGTTGATCGAAACGGTGATCATGGATGTGAACATGGGCAATACGCTGAATTACGGCGTGACAGCAGGGCAGCATCCGAAGACGAATGCGCTGGGAACCATCGGTGGCGTTTACAACAACGGCGGCTCGCTGGGAACGCTTGCGAATTTCTTTGGCGGGGTTTCGACCAACGGCGGAGGGAGTGCCTTTCCTCAATCTTCGGGCCTCACCTACATGGGCCGTTACAAAGGCGACCTGGACGTGGTGGTGACCGCTGCGGCGACGGATTCGCGCATCAACGTCGTCCAAAAACCGCGCATCCTGACATCGCATGCCACACCCGGCTCGATCTTTGTCGGAAGCACCGTTCCTTACGTGACCAGTACTTACTACGGCGGCGGTTTCGGCGGCGGCCCGAGCTCGTCCTACCAGCAATTGCAGGTCGGCATCGGGCTCACCGTTACGCCTTACATCAATCCTGAGGGATTGGTGGTGATGCAGATCGATGAAACCATCGACGAAGTGAGTGGCTCGATTCCGATTACCGGCGTCGGCGAAGTTCCCACCACCACGAGCCGCAAGCTTTCGGCCGAAGTGGCTGTGAACGATGGCGACACCATTCTTCTCGGCGGCTTCATTCGCAATTCATCCAACAAAAGCGATTCGGGCGTGCCTTTGTTGAAGGACATTCCGTTGTTAGGCGCGTTGTTCAGCAGCAAAAACAACTCGAAGGCGCGCAACGAGTTGCTCGTCTTGATGCGGCCTACCGTGCTGAAGACTCCTGAAATTGCGGCAATGGCAACCGTCCAGGAAAAGAAGAGCATGCCTGGCATCAGCAATGCCGAGGCCGAAGTGCAGGAGATCGAGCGCCTAGAGTTGGAGAAGGAAGAAAAGCGCGCTGCCGCCCGGCGCCGGGCCGCAGAGCAGCGGCAGAACCAGCGCTGATTGCGCGATTGCAGTCGGCAGGTTCCAAAACCTGCCCGGCGCAGCCTGGCAACCGTTACGAATCAGCACCGCAGTCCAACGCGGCACAACGATGAACGCACGATATTTTGAAGACTATCAGCTCGATTCGACCCGCGACACCACGGGCCGCACGATCACTGAGGCCGACATCGTTTTGCACGCTGGGCAGACGGGGGATTTTTACCCGCACCACATGGACGCCGAATGGTGCCGCACGCAGCCTTTCGGCCAGAGGATCGCGCACGGCACATTGATCTTCAGCGTTGCCGTCGGAATGACTGCCGGTGAGATCAATCCGGTGGCGTTCAGTTACGGATACGATCGGCTGCGCTTTATCAAACCAGTTTTCATTGGCGACACGATTCATTCGCGGGTGACGATTCGTGAGAAGCGCGAACACAAGAAGCCGGAGTTTGGGATCGTGGTTGAAGCTCTAGAGGTGCTGAACCAGCGGGGGGAGACAGTTCTTGCCTGTGAGCATCTCCTGATGGTGGAGCGAGCCAGCCGCGCTGAAAAACCGGCCTGACCGCTCGTGCCCTTTGCGGCGCGGAACCGTTCGAACAGAAGGATTGAGACGGGCGGGTCATAACCACGAACCAGAAAGCGCGGCAGAGCCACAACCCAAACCGAAGGGGGAAAACGGGTTTACGCGAATTGCGCTAATTCTCACGAATTGAAGAGGGGGTTTAACCACGGATGGACGTGGATGAACACGGATTCGGAAACAGCCTCGTCTGCCTTTTCTCTGCTACCTCTGCGAGCTCCTGTTCGATGTTTTCCCGTGAGGCGGACGTGTCGAATGGTTCTGCGCTCGGGATGAATCGTAGGAGCTGCGCAGTCCTTGTCGGTTGAGCGCAAACGGCCAAGTCAACAGGCACCGGCATTGTGCAGTGACGCTCTGGGCCTTTCCCCCTGGGGCGGGAGGCAGGAGAACCAAAACGGAGAATTTGAAGCCAATGGCTTTTACTTGTTGACCTGGCGCCATGATTGGCGGCAAAAGTTGTTACCGCATTGTAACGGTCCATTCACACGGCCGTCACGAAAACTGGCCAGCTTCGGTTCGATGCAAGAAGTGAACGATCAACGCCCGGAGCAACCCATGAGTTTCGAAGAACGGAAATCCGCCCTACGCGTTCGTGCCTCGGTCGGCAACCCCCACGGAGCTTTCACGCTGATTGAATTGCTGGTGGTGATTGCCATCATCGCGATCCTCGCTGCCATGCTGCTGCCGGCGTTGGGGAAGGCGAAGGCCAAGGCGCAGGGCATTTCGTGCATGAATAACCATCGCCAGTTGATGCTGGCCTGGCGCATGTACGCCGAGGACAACAAGGACCAGCTGACCTTTTCGTTCGGCGGCAATACAACGAATGAGCTCACTCAGTATACCTGGGTGCAGGGGCACATGGTGGATGATCCTGGGAATACCACGTATTTCGACGTCACCCCGCTGGCGCCGTATCTCGGCCGAAGTCATCGCGTCTGGAAATGTCCCGGTGACATGACGGCCAAGGTGCGCAGCATGTCAATGAATTATCTCGTGGGCGGAAATGGTGTGACCGCGCCCAACTATTACGGCATGTGGAGCGGGTTCCATCAGGATTTCCAGGTGTTCAGAAAACTCAGCAGCATGCGCAATCCTGCGATGACGTGGGTCATCATGGATGAACGTCCTGCCAGGATTAATGATGCCTACTTTGTCGTCGATCTGGCGAATTTCGATAATCCGCGCGGCATGGAAATCATCGATCATCCCGGCATTCAGCATATGAATTCCTCTGGCCTTTCGTTTGCTGATGGCCACGCGGAAATCAAGCGTTGGAGGGATGCCCCATTCCTTACAGCGAATCCGACAGGACGTGTGCCTGCCAATAACAGCGCCGACCTGCGCTGGCTCATGGAACGCACCTCGCAGAAAAAATAATTCCCGCGTACTTAATCCCCAAACCCAAAACCTGCCTATGAAGACGCACAAAAAAAGACCCATCCTGCTGGCCATTCTCAGCGCCCTGGCGGTTCTCGCCAGTCACACTGCGCCAGGTGAAGAACTGTTCCATTTCAAGTTCGATGAAGGTTCGGGGGGCAAGGTCGCAAACACCGCGGGAACGCTTGCTGGATTTCTTGGAACGCAACAGGTCGATCCCGACAGAGATACCGTCGCGGTGGAAACTGACTCGCCTTCAGGCGTCCCCGGCGACGGTTCGTTCTCGAATCTTGGGAACGGCTTTCTGATTGGCGATGATCCCACCCGCGTGCTCGACATCACGAATGGCCCGATAACGCTGGAAGCGTGGGTGAAAATCAACGGCGCCTTTGCGAAGCCAAACGAAGGCATCATCGCTTACGGCAACTCCTACAAGATGGGACTGAAATCCGGCCGTTTGGTTTTCACTCTCTTTGGCCAGCGTGACGTCACAAATACCGTCGCCGGCGGAATCCCCGCCGATCAATGGGTTCACCTGGCAGCGGCTTGGACGCCGGGTGTGGGCGTGGATTTCTACGTGAACGGAGCCCACAATTTTGTGGAGGTCACCAATCTTCGGGCACGTCCGATCAGTCACACCCTTTTGAGCCTCGGCTCGGAAGGCGTGAACAACGCCTTGGTGGGATCCTTCGATCGAATGCGGATTCATAACGCGGTGCTCGCCGCTGGTGAACTGGATTCCACAGCCGCCACGGTGGCTCCCACTCTTGGCAGCACGATCGTCAGCTATAATTTCAATGAGGGATCATTTCCGGCCACGAATTCCCTCGTGCCCGCGCTGCCCGCGGAAAGCGCCGCCGAGCTTCTCGCCACCATGACAGGCCGTCCGTTTTGGACCGAGGGCGTGACCGGTCTGCCGGGCGACACTGCCTTGGAGTTCTTCGGCACGAACCGGGTTACCATTGCGGATCCGACGCCACTGATTGTCACGAATGCTTCAAACGGCGACTACACGCTGGAAGCGTGGGCCAAGCTGCCGGTGGACTATGCGCCATCCGCTCGCGGCATCATGTTTCAATACACGGGCATCCCCGGTTTTGCTTTCGCGATCAACAACAACCGCACGCTGCACACGACGGCTTTTGGCAAAATCGATCGCACTTCCACGGCCGCAGTGCCGAATGACGGGGAATGGCATCATCTCGCCGTGGTTCATCGGGACGGAGCCGCCTTCGAGTTCTACATCGACGGCGCTTTGATCGAAACCATCGCCTACACCGCGGGCGTGGGAGTCAACCAGACGGCCAAGACCATCACCGTGGGAATGGCGGCGTCGGGTGCAAATCCGTTCACGGGAACGCTCGATCGCATCCGCTTCAGCAATGCGGCCCTCGCGCAAAGCGAATTCGATTTTCCACAGACTGCAGGCGCACCCTTCTTCGGAACTCAGCCGGAGGATCAGACGGTTGTGATCACGAGCAACGCGACCTTCACCGCGACCGCCTTCGGAATTGAGCCGTTGAGTTTTCAATGGCAGTTCAGCCAAACTGGGAATCCCGGCACTTCGGTAAATCTGGCCGGTGAGACGGGCGCCACGCTGGAATTGGCCAATGTGGGAAGCGGTGATGCGGGTTTCTATTCGCTAATTGCGGAAAATACGTCTGGCGTTGTGACTTCCCGGCTCGCGCGATTGATTGTGAGCACGGGACCGGTGATTCAGACCCAGCCAACGAACCTGGTCCGCGTGGTGAGCGATTCCGCAGTGTTCAATGTTGCGGCAGTCCCCGCGCCCGGCTTCGAAAATGTCACCTATCGCTGGCAGTATGGCGGCACGGGAAATTCGGAACCGAAGTCGGAAATTCCCGAGGCGAATCAACCGACGCTGGTTTTGAACAACCTGCAACTAACGAACCAGGGCTTCTATTCGGTGATCGTCAGCAATTCCGGTGGCTTGATCGAATCGGAGACTGTGAGGTTGACGGTCACTGCGCCCGGAACGCTTCAACAAATGTGGCAGATACTTCCCGGTGAGCGGCCGTACGTTACAGAATACAATGCCACCGCCAATCTTCGGGATCTCGAGCGTGGCATGGCTTACAACCCGGTGACGGATCATTTGCTGATTGCCGCCCGCTGGACGAGCCCGAACGTGAAAGGCATCTTAATCGTCGATGCTGACACGGGCGCGCACATCGGGGAATTGAATGGCGTTTCAAACATTGTCACGGGCGGCACCATCGTGCTGACCCGGATTGATACTTCTGACGACGGGGCCATCTACGCGTGTAACTTCGGCACCTTGAGCGATGCGAATCCTTTGAAGATTTATCGCTGGGCGAATGAAACGGCGGAGCCGACGATCGCGTATCAGGGGAATCCGGTGGCGGGTACCGGTTTGCCCAATCAACAGTGGGGCAAGAACATGTCCGTTCGCGGCTCAGGCGCGAACACGCGAATTCTCATGGACAACCGGAATTTCCTGGCGGTCTTCACAACCGAGGACGGCGAGACATTCACCCCCACATTCCTCTTGCCGGAAGGTGAGGCGGATGACTGGAACCGCTCGCTGGTTTGGGGCGAAGACGGCACAAACTTTTGGGGAAAATCCAATGGGCGCCCGCTTAACCAGTGGGCATATCAGGCCGGATCGACAAACGCTCCGTTAATCCGCACCTACTCTGGCAATCCTGGCGGAGCGATTGAGCAAATCGGCTTCGATGAAACCTATGATCATTTCGCGGGTTTCACAGTTCAGTCGGGTCCGGATCAAGTTGAGTTGTATGACATATCAGACCTAATTCGCGGGCCGATGCTCGTTGATGTCTCTCCGTTTGCTTCCGACAATCCTCAAACCGTCGGATACGGAAACGTGCTCATCAGCCGCAATCGCGTGTTTGTTCTGAATCCAAACAACGGTGTGCTGGCCTTGACCTACGCCCCGCGGCTCAGCATTCGTTCTGAGGGTGCAAACGTGATCGTTTCCTGGCCCAGGACGCTGCCTGATTATGCCAATTACACGTTGAAAGTCGCGGATACCGTGTTGCTCGCCGACGCTGAAACCGTTGCGCATTCGGCCGGTGCCGAGAGTTACCATGCCACCGTGCAGGCTGGTGAATCTCAACGTTTCTTTTTCCTGACCAAGGAATAGGAGTTTCGATCGCGGAATAAGCCGGGAAGCAGAGTCGCCTCTGCTTCCCGGATACTTTTGAGGTCCTTTGTGCCTGCCCGTCGTCATTAAAATGCCGCCTATGTTTAACCGCTTAGCGTTGATTGCAGCGACGCTGCTTTTCGCCATCGGCTCATCAAGCTGTTCACATCGTCCAAAAACGACGGCGCCGTTCACCTTCCGGGTGATGACGTATAACATCCATCACGGCGAAGGGATGGACGGCCGGATCGATTTGCGGCGCATCGCGAATGTGATTCTTGAAGCGCGAGCGGATATCGTTGCTCTGCAGGAAGTCGACAAGGGTGTGGAACGAACGGGGAAAAGGGATCTTCCATCAGAACTGGCGGCACTCACTGGGATGACGTGCGTGTTCTCGAATAATCATCCATTTCAAGGTGGCGAATATGGCAATGCTGTGCTGACGCGATTTCCGGTCAAGCGGGCAGGCAATCATCATTTCAAGATGCTGCAGGCGAAGGAGCAGCGCGGGCTGCAGGAATTGGTCCTGGATGTCGACGGGCGCAGGCTGGCCTTTCTCAACACCCATTTACACGCGGGCCAGCCGGAAACGGAACGATGGTCGAGCGTTCAGGAAATCGAGCAGAAATTGAAGGATTACGGGCAGCTTGCCCTTCTGCTGTGCGGCGACATGAATGCTGTGCCGGACAGCAGGGTGATCGCCCGCCTGGCTGGAATTCTGGATGACACGTGGCTGCTGGCTGGTGAAGGCGATGGATTCACGGTGCCATCAACGGGAGCGCGCCGGCGCATCGATTACATCTTGAAATCGAGATATCCCAAACTGAGACCGCTAAAGGCCTGGGTCACGCAGACCGAGGCATCGGATCACCTGCCGCTGACAGTAGAATTTGAATGGCGACGGGATTCCAGCGAGGTCAAATAAGTTTAATTTCAAAGAGAGGACCAACAGCGCCGTTTACCCGGCAGTTCGACCTCGGCTGGACGCTGATTGACGCGGTTCAAAGTTGGCTGCCTCCCGCTGAGCGGTCTTCCTCTACACGAAATCCGGCGGAGGGCCTACTCCACTCCAACACGATAAATGAATCCAACGCCACCCAGTTGTTCAGCCGAGGAAACCAGGTAACCCGTTGTTCCCGCGTTCCCAACAATGTTCGTTTGAATGGTGGTAAAAACAGGTGGATTGTCCGCGAGAGACGCATGCTCCACGAAATAGACGCGGCCTGCAACGCTGCTCCACGATATCCGCATCCCCGTCGGGGACTGCGATGGCGCAAAGAGTTGCAGCACCGAAACCGGGTTTGTGGGGTTCGTCCCAGCGATCCATTCCTGCCAGTTCGAGTGTTGATCAGAATCACTGTCTATATGATCCGCAGCGCCGCCAGTTTGAAGCTGGTGTTCCTGCAGCCAATGCGTGAACTCCGAAACTCCGGGGGCTTGGAATTCGTAGGCTCCGATATCGATGCGCGGCCCAACAATGCGGGCGCGGTCATCCAGATCTGCGACCCCTGGAGTTCCAGCGCCGGCATTGATGCATGGCGAGTTCGTCTGCAGCCTGAAGTTGCCTGCCCCTGGATTGACCAGGATGGGAGCGCTGGAGAGATTGCTGATTCCGGCGGAAAGCGGAGTCAGGCAACTGTAAGTGTTAGCCGTTCCGAAATAGTTAGGATTGATCGGCGCGATGTTGGAATAAACGATACCGCTGGAAACGGTGGCGCCGCTGGTGGAAAAGACACCACCGGCCTGGTTCGTTGCGAAGTTTTCCACAATGGTGCAATTGCGGATCATGTAGTTATTACTGTTGTGGGCCGCGCCCCCGGTCTGTGCGCGATTGTGAACAACCAGACATTGTGTCAGGCTGCCAAAATAAGCTCCGCCACCTTGGAGAGCGCTGTTGTTAGAAAGGACGCAGTTTTGCAGGCTTGCATTATAGGCGCCGCCGCCGTTCAGGCCCGCACTGTTGCTTCTGAGGAGGCAGCGAAGCCAGATTCCGCCGACCACTCCGCCCCCATTGGTGCCCGCGGTGTTTGCGACAACCAGTGTGTTGGACGACGGGGGGAAGATCACGCCAGGTGCGAAGAAACCGCCGCCGCTGTTGATGGCGTGGTTGTTCATGATGACGCAGCCGTCGAAGCTTCCCTGGTACGCGCCTCCTCCTGATGCTGCGCGGTTCTCGGTCATGGACGAATTCTGGATTCGTGCCGTGTTCACGCAATATATTCCGCCGCCGTTGGTTGCGGCAGAGTTGGCATGGAAGACGGAATTGCTGAGTGTTCCGATCGCCATGAAATGTCCACCGCCGTGGCCCGTGGCGACGTTTCCAACGTAAACGCATCCCGCAACATTGCCCTGGTAGGACCCGCCGCCGTTAAGGGCGAGGTTTCCCCCGAGCACGCAATCCTGCAACCCGGCGTTGTAGCTGCCTCCACCGTGCAGTTGGGCCACGTTGTTCGAGAAATGAGTGCCGACGAACGTGACGCTGCCGTTCGAACCCCACGCGCCCCCGCCATTCTTTCCGGCGGTGTTTTCTTCAACCCTGCCTTGATATAAAGTGCGAACTCCAAACTCGGCGGCGAAACCGCCCCCATTTCCCTCGGCCGAGTTTCTGACCAGGTTCCAGTTCGTCAAGGAATGAAAGGCGTTACCCGAAGCGAACCCGCCACCGTCGCCGTTGCACACATTATCGATCACCAGATTATCGTGCCCTGCAGGCGTTAGGGCACCAAATCGCGCGCCAGCCCAGAATACACCGCCTCCCCGGCTGGTCGCCTGATTATTTGAGATTGTGCACGAGATGAGAATGGAATCGTAAACGCCTCCTCCGAAACCTGCAGAGTTCTCGGAAACGTGGCATCCGATCAGCAGTGCGTTGGCGACCCCACCGCCTCGCGGGGCTGAGTTGCCGGTTATCTGGCATTGCTTCAAAGTTCCCGAGAAAGCTCCGCCGGCGGTGTTGGTAGGTGAGATGGCGGTTATTGAGTTCGAGATCATGATGCAATTCAACACGAGTGCATTTGTGGATTCACACCAGACCCCTGCGCCATTGCCCGTCGCGATCAAGCGGCCGAATTCGATAGTAAATCCCTCAAGTGTAGCGCCGTCGCTGAGATAGGCTCCTCGGACGGAAATATCATTTGTGGATTCCCCAGGCGAAACTCCGAGGATCCTGGTTACTTCAGGTCCGTTGACACTGCGCAAGTGAATGGGCTTCTCCAACGCAACTCGGTTGGTCGCGCCATCGAAAACAACTTTTCCTCCTGTCGAATATAATCCGTTCGTGACCAGCACAAGGTCGCCGTCGCTCGCAATGTCGATAGCATCCTGGATGATGGTTGCTGCTGTTTGCCAGGTTGCATAAGGAGGAACCGGATTGCTGCTGTTGGAATCGACGTGCAGCGTCGCGCCGAACGACACGCCGCTCCACAAAAGGTAGAGGAGCGCCAAAAGGGAACGCTTCGCTTTCATAGGAATCGCGAGACTTGCAAAGACTTCATTAGAAGTCGATCGGGTATTTGCCTTACTGTTTCAAACGTGTCCAGAACTTAGCCCGAACTGGAAGGTGCATTTTGCGATTTGAAGTGAGGAAGATTAACCACTGATCGACGCTGACGAACCCAGATTACGGAAACAGCCTCCTCTGCCGTTTCGCTGCTGCCTCTGCGTTCTCCTGTTCAATGTTTTCCCGTGAGGCGTTTTCGGATTTTGAATGATACGAACCCCGCGCATGCGAGGCTCAACGCGACAAAAGGTTTAACAGCAATCTGCGAAACCACGAACATGAATCAGACGAAACCCGCCGGGAGGTGCGGCGCTTCGCAATTGCGTCGCGGGCATCTCCAGAATGCGAAAAACTGACGGGGTGACACGGCGTTTTGCCTCGAAATGAGCAAGAGCCATTGCGTTGCGGATCGGCTTTTGGCAAAGAGTGTATCCACCATGAGCACGATCTCCCGCCGCAGATTCATTCGCCGGATTGCAAGCACAGGCACCGTTCTCACGCTCAGCCCGTGGATCAGTCGAATGGCCTTCGCACAAGGCCGTTCGCCAGCCCGTGTCGCCGTCCACAAGGCTCGCTTCCATGCACAGATCGATCGGCGCCTCTTTGGATCTTTTCTGGAACATTTGGGACGCGCAGTTTACACGGGCGTGTATGAACCGGGTTCGCCCCTTGCTGATGCGCATGGCTTTCGCAAGGACGTTACTTCCGAAATCAAGGGAATGAATGTGCCGATCATGCGCTATCCCGGCGGAAATTTTGTTTCAGGTTATAACTGGCTCGATGGAGTGGGTCCCAGGGACAAACGTCCAACGGTTCTCGAACGCGCGTGGAACTCGCTCGAGACAAATCAATTCGGCACCAACGAATTCATGCAATGGTGCAAGCTCGTGGAAACCGAGCCGCTGTTGGGTTTTAATCTCGGCACGGGAACACCGGAGATGGCGGTCGCATTGGTGGAATACTGCAACGTGGAGAAGGGAACCCGCTGGAGCAACTTGCGGCGCGAGCATGGATTCGAGCAGCCGCACGATGTCCGATACTGGTGCCTTGGCAATGAAATGGACGGCCCATGGCAGATGGGTCACATGCCCGCGCGTGAATACGGCCGCAAGGCGCGCGACATGGCGCGGCAGATTCGCGTCATTGATCCCTCATTGCAGCTGATCGCGTGCGGATCCAGCAACACCATCCTTTCCACTTACCTTGTGTGGGACCGTGAAGTCCTCGAAGAATGTTACGACCAGGTCGACGGCATTTCGCTTCACAATTATTACGGGAACACTCCCGAACTGACGCGCAACAATAGCGCGCGGTTCCTCGCAATGAACCTCGACATGGAACGCCAGATTCAGGAGATCGCCGCGGTCTGCGACTATGTGCAGGGCGCCCTGAAATCGCCGAAGCGGCTCTGGCTGTCATTTGATGAATGGAACATCTGGTATCGTGCGCGTGCGGCACGGTTTCGCGACGGCAAGCGCGCTTTCGCTCCGCCTTTGCTGGAGGAAATCTACAACCTCGAAGACGCCCTGCTCGTCGGCGGCTTCCTCAACACGCTCATCCGCCAGTCGGAACGCGTGCGAGTCGGCTGCATCGCGCAGATCGTCAACGTCATTGCGCCTTTGATGACGAATGCCACGTCGACGATGCGGCAGACCATTTTTTATCCCTACCTGTGGGCGCTTCATCATGCCCGCGGCAAGGCGCTTGACCTGATGGTCGAATCAGAAACCTATCCGGTTTCGTCGGAAGGATTGCGGGCGGACTTCGCGAGAAACCTTCAGGTGCCGTTTATTGACATTGCGGCGACCTGCGATGAATCGCGTGGCGAAGTGTGCCTGCTGATTTTGAATCGTGATCTTGATGGCGACCGTGAAGTGTCAGTGGAATGGCAGGACCCGGTGCCGGCGCGCGTGGTAAAATGCGAGTCGATTACTGGGCCCGATTTAAAAGCGGCGAACTCGTTCGAGCGGCCGAACAACGTGGTTCCGCAGAAGCTGGAACCGCCGCAACCCGGCCGTCGAATGACATTCAAGCTCCCGGCTCGATCCTACACCGTCGTAGTTTTGGCCGCTTCGTGACCGCGGGTTGCCTTGAGTCGAGCCCGGGTGGCAAAGCAAAATAGCGATGAAAACCAAAGCGATTACTGGAGGGTGTTTGTGTGGGGCGGCGCGATATGAAGCGACCGGCATGTCCTACGACATCACTCACTGCCACTGCACGGATTGTCGGAGGAGCAGTGGCGCGCCCTTCGTTACATGGGCATCATTCAAAAGGATCGAGTTTCGGTTTGTCACGGGAAAACCCCGGGAGCTGGAATGGGCTGGGCGCATTCGTTCCTTTTGTCCGCAATGCGGCACACCTTTGACGTTCATTGCCAATCGCGACGCCGAAGAAGTCGCCGTCACGGTATGCAGCCTGGATTCGCCTGAGACTATAACGCCCGCTGACCACACGTGGGTGCAGGATCGGCTGCCTTGGATTCATCTCGCCGACGGCCTGCCCGCGTATGCCCAAGCAAAACAATCAAACGTCTAGCAAGCGGGATCTAACCTAAGCCCAACGCTCTAAGCCGCCCGCTGCGAAGAAGCCCAATGCAGGGGGCGTCAGGCATCTTGCGTGACGTAGAGGGCGCGCATCCGTGCCGCCCGGAAAACCGTTAAGCACGAACGACACTCAACTCTCTCAATGCGCCCGGCCTCGTTTGAGGTTCCTTCCACCGGGAGCCCGGTTCCACGGCGGGAAAGGATGCCTCTGCCGCGCTTGGCGCGCGCAGCCCGTTTTGCTGGACTTGCGTGTTGGAGCACAAATCGCATACCGGGCGCCGCGATGAAAGGAGCATTGACGCCACTGCAGGTTCATCTTCACGTTGCAGCCATTCTGCTGGGATTCTTGGTTTGCTGCGATGGAGGTCCAGCGAACGATTTGTTCGTTAATGCCTCAGTATTGCTGGGATTGCCTTGTGAAGCCGAAGCGGACGATCGCCTGGCAACTGTCGAGCCGGAGGAGGGCGGCGAGGACTGGTTCGAGCGGACGCTTTGGTGGCGATGGACGGCACCTTCCAATGTCGCAGTCCGGGCGTCATTGACGGGGAGCGATTCGGGGCACTACGGCGAACTCTTTACGGGCACGTCCATCACGAATCTATTGCCGGTCGCAACGATCGCATTTGGTGATGCTACTTTCGAGGCAGAAGCCGGCGTGACCTACTTCCTGCGAAGCGTGGCAGGCTTCAATCAACAACCGCGTGTTCGCATCGCCTTGCATCCAGAACCTGTTCGTAACGACGCCTTTGCGGAGCGTCTGCAGATCCCAACTGGCGTAACAAACCTTCCGGGGTCGACGATCGGAGCCAGCACAACCGACGCAGAGTCGTTGCGTTTTCCTGAAACATTCGGGGGAACGGTATGGTATGCAGGAACGTCGCCCATCTCGGGCACGATGGCCGTCTTCGTGACCAATCATGTAAATGGCACCTATCCGGAATTGCGGGTGGCGCTTTACAGTGGTTCGCGCTGGCGGGACTTGAAGCTGTTGGGCACAGGTTTGTTCAGTGCAATGGGAAGACTCAAGGCTGGCATGCCTTACGTAATTGCGATAGGCGGGGAGTCCGCGGACTTCGGGCTTTCGTTGCATTATCCGTCAAGACCGTCCAACGACGACTTCATTGATCGCATGAGCCTGGAGGGCAGCGTGCAGGTTGTCTCGGGTGAGAATTATAGCGCGACAGCCCAGCGCAACGAACCCGAACTGCGCAAGGGATCCGCTGGCGCTTCGGTGTGGTATGAGTGGACGGCTCCGGCAGACGGCAGTGTCACGTTGACTGTCGAGGGACGGGAGTTCCGTCCGCTCGTGGGAGTGTATCGCGGAAATGCGCTGCGCGAACTGCGGAAGGCGACGGATTCCATCGAACCTGCGAATTCAAGTGTTTGGCAGACGTGTTACTTCAAGGCGAAAGCGAACACGAAGTACGTTTTCTCCGTGGATGGTTTCTCGCGTGGGATGGCCGGTGCGTTTCAATTGTCGCTTCGTTTAACGACATTGAAGATTGTTTCACCTGCGCCCAACTCTGTCATTTCCGCAGCAACACCTCCGATGTTCGCTGTTAATGTGCCCGATCCGGAATGGGACGGCGTTCCTAGTGTGGTCGAATACTATCTTCAATCTGCCAGCGGCAATTGGGTTTCGCTCGGCAGGTCGTGGTCTCAGCCGTTTAGTCTAACCCCAACGAATCTTCCTCCGGGAAGATATCTCTTGTTTGCCCGAGGATCATCGAGCTTCGGCTCCTTTGTCAGTCCTCCCGTGCCAGTGGTGATTAGGCCGTTTAGCGACGATTTCAAGCACTCGATTCCGTTGAGCGGTTATTTCTGGACGTTCTGGGGATCCACGGCATCCGCCACGCGGGAGAGGAATGAACCCGAGCATGGCAACGACTCGGTCTGGTGGCATTGGACGGCGCCCTCGGACGGCACCGTGAAGCTTGGGATGACACCCGAATTGCGGGCGGCGGGACGGTTCAAAGCGTATTCAGGGAATCGCCTGCACAATCTGAAACCCGTGCAGATCGTTAACGACCGAAACATGCAGCCCACACTTCGCGTCAGCGCGGGAAAACAGTATCGATTTGTTGTCACCGCGGATCGTCGCAGTCGTGATGAGGGAGCTGATGAATTCGGGATCTGGGGTGAAATGTTGACCGTTCAGATCAACACCCCGGGCAGGGTGTTCCGCCAGCCTGTGGATATTCCCATCACGCTGACAACGACCGAAGACCTGGGAACGATCCAGCGCGTCGATTACTTTGCGGAGGATTCAACCAACGTTTTCATCGGCTCAGTAACCCAGCCTCCGTTCGCAATTGTTTGGAGCAATGCGTTTTCGGGGTATCCGTCGATTCACGCCCGTGTCGTTAAACACGACGGGTCGGAGGCGCCTGGCGGATCGAGGAGCATTGTGGTGCGGCCGTTGAATGATGATTTCACCAACGCGGTGGCGCTCGGTTCTGGAACCAACCTGCTGATCTCAGCGCGAGTTGCGGGAGCGACGAAGGAGCAGGGAGAGCCGGCGCACGGTTCGGAACAAGGTGTTGGCTCGGTTTGGTGGCTTTGGACGGCACCCGCGAATGGGCGTCTTCGGGTTACGCGTGAGACAATGGATTTCAGGGAAAGCATCGGGTTATTCACAGGCACGAGCGTTTCACATCTGACCAACGCCGCCCCGGACTACCCATTCACGTATATCGAAGCGGACGTCGAGGCTGGACGCACGTATGTCCTTGTGGCATGGAACGTTCAGGACAGCGCCGCAGAGATACAGCTTCGGTTCCATACGCCACCGCTCAACGATCATTTCGAGAACCGCCTGAATGTCAGTGGCGAAGCGGGTGTGTTTGAGGGGCACACCGTCGGCGCCACAGTTCAGGATGGCGAGCCTGGATGGTCTGGTTACAGCCATACGGTCTGGTGGAAGTGGTCTGCGCCGCGAACGGGACTTTTGTTTTTTCAAGACCTCCAACCCCTCCAGACGCTGACTTTGTATCGAGGCCAGAACCTCACCAACCTGTCCTACATTGGTGAAGGTTCTTCGCCGCTTGAAGTCGCAGCGGGGACTGAATATGCGATTGCGTTGTCCACGTCTTCGGAACTGGATTTTGTGGGAGGCAGGCTTCAGTTCGTGCCTGGAGAAACAAACGACGCCTATGCAGGGCGGATCACCCTGGCAGGAACCAATGTTGTTTTCTCGGGAAGCAATTCTGGCGCGACCATGGAGCCTGGCGAGCCTGCTTCCCGATACGATGTGGGACGCACATTGTGGTGGCGATGGACGGCTCCGGGAAACGGATCACTCTATTTGCGCCTCAGCCCTTGGTGGCAAAGGTCGGTCGGGGAATTCGATGTCTACGAAGAGGGACAACTGAGCAATCTGGTTGCTGTTGTGCCTGCCAGAACCGACTTGCCGCTTCGCGTGCACGGAGGCTCATCCTACTCCATCCGATGGGACGGCCAGCGGATTTTCGATCAAGCGGCCACGCTGGAACTTCAGTGGGTGCCATCGCCTCCGAATGATGATTTTGCGAACGCAATCGAGGTGAACGGCATCGTCACGGTGACGAACGGTTCGTTCCGGGGTGCAGGTCTGGAACCACTGGATTTCCATAGGTTTTACTCAGCCGCCAATTCGGTTTGGTACACGTGGCGCGCCCCACAATCCGGGGAGTTCAAGGCGATCTTAAAGGATGCCGATCAGGGAGCCCGGATTCGGATTCTGCGGGGAGCAACGTTATCCAGCTTGCAGGAAATTGGCACCGCAGTGGACCCTAATGAGAGCCGCTTCGATGCAGTCTCGGGACTCACATATCATGTCGCGATTGCTGGCGTGCCCGTATGGGAGCCGGACATGCCGGAATACGGAACGTTCGTTTTGGAAATCAGGCATGCGGATGAAGGTCAGGCCAGTGGCGTTCAGCCAGCCTGGCTGCGTCCACGCGGTTTCGATTTAGACGGCTGTTTCCAAATCGAAGCGCATTGGCCCCCCGGCGCCAGTTACGAAGTGGAAAAGTCGGATGATCTGATCGAGTGGCAGCCTCTTGAGACCGTAGTCTCGCCTGGATTGCCAGAGTTGATCACCGATTGTTCGGCCGGCGAAAATGAAACGCGATATTACCGATTTCGGCAAAGATGAACGCTGTTCCGAAAAGTCCGACAATGTCCCTCCAGAAAGGAATCATGAAACGAGAAGTGCTGTTTGAACGCCGGGAGCAGGCAAGCCGCACGGAGGCGGTGATGTGGTTGATCGTGGCCGTATCGGTCATCGCCGCGATTTTTGCGTTTCTGAACTTGGGTTGGCTGGCGGCCCTCGGATTCCTTCTCGTAGGCGGTTTGGCATACGGTGTTTCGCGGGTGCTTGAGTTGATTGGCGAGGTGTTCGCGTCGATTCACGCTCTCGAGGCTTCGACGCAGGAACGGACAGCCGTTGCGGCTGGAAAAGTAGCCTAGGGCGGAGATCTGGAATTCAGCGCGACCCGCCGTTACGGCTTGGGCTCAGGGATTTCAGGGCCAAGTTCCTTGAGCGAACGGATGGGATGAAACGGGAGCAGCAATACCTTAGGCACAAAGAACACGGGCTCGCTCCGTGGTTCCTGCAATGTTCCTGTGAATCGATACTCAAATATCTTGCTCACGGGCCAGAGCGTCAGGCTCAGGAGGCGTCCGACCACCCACGTATCACGGAAGAGTTCAGCCTGCGCCCGCGCATCAATTCGATGATCGTCCAGGCGGAGAGCGCCCGCATATTGCAGGCGCATCATGGACGCGCGGATTTCGAGGTCCTCTGTGCGCGCTACTCCATTGGTGATCACAAAGGTCATCGCGCCCTCGCGCGCGCGGCTGCTGCCCAGCGCGAGACCAGGGGCGACGCCGTCGAGCACAGGCGAGAGCACGCCGAAAATCGGCATTTCCCAGATAAGTCCGTCAGTCAGGGTTGCGCGGCCTGATCCGTTGATCGTGTCGAGATTTGTGGAGATGCCGCTGGTGATCGTGAGCCGGCCGTTCAGCCGGCCCTCCAGTCTGTTGGTGCGGCCGGTTAAACCCGCCATCAACAATCGCAAGTCCGCATCGTTGGCCAGGACATCAAAGCTGTATCGGGCCTGATCGTTTTCTGAGAAGTCAAACGCCGCCTCGCCTGTGGCGGTTCCGCGATAAAAGCTGGCTTGGATCCCGCGGAGTTCCAATTGTTCGCCGCGCCAGTGAACCCGCCCGGCTACCGCAGGCAGCTTGAATTTCCACCACTCAAACGAGGTTCCCTCCAGTTCGAAATGCAGGTCAGCGTCGCGCTCGTGGCGCATGGGAATGACTCCATTCACCCTCGCCTTGACGGGTTCGTGAAAACGGTAGGGAGCCATGAGCTTCCCAATCTTCGGCCCTACCGCACGAGAAACTGCCTGCGGATCCGCAAGCCCGACCGCGTTGGTGAGATAGATTTTTCGCGCGGCGATATCGATGTCCAGGCTGCTGGCGGAACCGTGTTCCATCCCGCGCTGTGCCTTCGGCTCGATGACGCGGACGAAGAGGTTGGTGTATTCCACGATTCCCACCGCGTTGTCGAACGACTCGCCGTGAACGGTGAAGTTGGTGGCCGCGATATGCAGGCGGGCGCCGATGCTTTGGTGATCGTACCAGCGTCCCTGGATTTCCCCGTCGATCACGGGCGGCTGGGGAAACTTCAGGATTTCGTAAACTCGGTGCTGCTTTTCGCCCAACAGCGGCTTCAAGGCAAGCGGATCAATGGCAGTGTGGATTCGAAAGTAATAATCACGGGTGGCTTCATTTGAAATGTGCTCGAGGCGGACGATTCCTTCAGGCCGATGCGCAACGAGGCCGGGCAGGCGCCAATAAAGATTCGAGTAACTGAAATGCGAAGTTGCGGCGTCGAATGTGATCCCGCGAAAGCTTCCCGTGTTCACGGCGAAGTGGCCGTCGAGCCGGATGCTGGGGCGAACTTCACCACGCCAGTCCGCGTTTGCAAAATTGGTCCAGGCAGGCAGGTGAAGGCTGCCGGATGCCTGCAGTCGAGGAGCGCGGTTCCAGCCAAACTGCATGAGCCATTGCCGGCTTTTCTCCGTGAGAAGCGCTGAAATTCGATGTGGATTAAAGTCGGAAGAACCGGAAAACGTAAACAGCCGCGTGACGACATCGATGGCTGCCCGCGCGTCGAGTCCGCCATCGTACAGGCGGCTTGTAATTTGGTTGAGCACGAGGTTGGTTCCCGACCAGCCGCCCACGCACGAAGCTTCGTGGAGATTCAGCTTGGGCGATTCCACCGAGCGCAGCTGGCATTTCCAATTCACGACATACGGAACGAGGTTCGTCCACCAGGTTCCCTCGAGCTCGGTTGGCAAGGGAAGACTTGAAGGCCGGAAGGCGGCGCTGAGCTGGACCTGTTCGGCGCGGCCCGCGTTGGAGTGCAGCTGCAACGCCTGGATTTCGCCGCTTCCAGAAGCGGGCAGGGGATTGGTCAGGCTTTGGCTCCACTGTGCGTTGCATTGTGCGTTCCTCGCGGATACCCATGGCGTCACAACGGAATCTGCGGAAACCGAGGCGCGGGCGTGGGCGAGGTTTGTATTTTCAAGCAGGGAAACCAGGTGCAGGTTCAGGTGCAGCTGTGTGACTTCAGCCCAGGGCGTTCGGGCCGCGGCAGCATCGAGCGTGATTTCTGCGTGCGATAATTCGTTGCTTGTGGCCGGCAGCAGAACGGCGGTGAGGAAGCCGTTTTGAATCGAACCCCACGGGGTTTCGGCGTCTGGCGTGTTGATGTTCAGGCGCACCGTGAAACTTTGCAGGTCCAGCGCATCGCCCGTGAAATCCAGGTGCAATTCCGGGGTCGTGGCGAAGTGAATTCGTTCTAGAAGTTTTGCGAGCCGCTGCAGTTTCTCCTCCACGGCGCCAGGCTCCTGGCTTCGCCGCTTCGGACGCAGCATGCGGAGTGCGGACGCGTTCGTCACGACGCCGCCGAGATGGAGGTTGGCTCCGGCGAATTGCGCCTGGAAGTTTTCCAGCGCCCAGAGATCGCCCGGCATCAGTCGCAACTCCGTGTTGATGTTTTCGAGTGCCAGCTTTCCGCCTTCGGGTGCCGCCGCGAGTTCCCACGCGAGTTCGCCCTGGCGCAGAACGAGGCCGCGGACCTGAAGATGAAATTTCAGGAGCGCGCGGTAATCCAGTTGAAGCTCCGCCTCGTTGGCTGAAAAGCGCGGGCCATTCGCACTGGCGGCACGGGTGAAGCGCACCTGTTCGGCCACGATCCCGCGATGCCATCGCCACCGAATCCGGCTGAACTCAAGGTCCAGTCCCTGCGCGTGCAATCGATCCAGCAATGGTTTCTTGACGAACTCCGGGATGCCGGCCTGATTCAGGTATAAGAGGCAGCAGAGCAGGATCAGGATGCAGCTCCAAACCGCGATGCGAAACCGGCGGAAGCAGATGCGGCAGGTTCTCCAGAAACGTCTTGGTTCCTTTGCAGCCATTTTCAGGGAACATCCGGGATCGTGAGATACAGCTGAACGAACTGGTAGGTGGTCCACGGAAACTCAAAAATCCACGGCTGCCCGTCCAATGCCGTCATCGCATAAGGAAACTGCGAAGGAGCGGTGCCGCCAAACGTGACAGAATGCGTCCCGCCGGAGTTTAATTCGATGCTGACTTTGTGCGCGTCAGCGGTGATGCCGAAACTTTCAAGATGTTCCGTGCCGCGACCTGCCCAGTAGGCCGCCGAAAGGTCGCTCAGCCGAAACACGGTCTCTTCAATTTGCGCGGAGACGAGGTCATCGAGAATTCCCTGCGACCCCTTTCCATGCAGCCACTTTCCGCTATTCGTGCGCACCAGCTCGCGCTGCCGAGCGCCCTGCTGAATCGTGATGCGGAGCACGTTTGACATTGCGAAATCCCAGATGTGCCTGTCGCGCATCTGCCAGCTCGCCTGGGGCAGCAAGCGAAGCATTCCTGGATCGACGGAATACACAAAGCTTTCGCCAGATACCCGGGCGAACACCTTGTCCTGATTGGTTCCAAATTCAAGCTGGGCCAGGACGATGTTCGTCTGGATCCCTTCGACGACGGAGGTTTTGCGCAGCGTGTATTGGCGAAACGGCTGCGCGAGGCCGTATTTGGGAAGGTCCGCCGTGGGCACAATGTCTTTCTCGATCTGTGCGGCGGTGACCTGAAGGTTGGTCAGGTTCGCGAACAACTGCACGACGAGGTTTGAGTCTGCGAGCCAGCCAGGCGGAACCACGTTCCAGACGTTGGTGCGGCGTTGCAGTGTGAATTGATCTTCCGCCTGAATCTCCACCGCGTCAGGAATTTCTGACAGCGCAACCAGATGTGGATCGAAGAAATCGCGAAAGGCGTGGGAATGCGCGGAGGTCCAGGGCTCGATGAACGTGCGTGGAACCGCCACCACAGTGTCCTGGTCCGCGCGGCGCGCAAAGATGAGAGCCGCATTGTTGGTCGGGCTTTTGCCGAAATCGAGGCGCAGGACCGAATTGGTTCCCCGCAGGAGCGCGAGGCTCAGCTCGGGATTCTGAAGCCCGAATGCGTCGAGATCCATCCCTGCGTTATCCGTCACGAATTGCTCAACCCGCGCGCCTTGCAGGAGCGTGAGGGTCTCGCTGACCTTCGTGCTGTTCGCGCGAACATTATTCGGCGAGAGCATGCGCCAGAGCTGGTTGGACGGGTTCAATTGCAGCTCCAGCAACTTGCCTGCATTGGTCACCACCAAACGGTCGAAATTCAATGAGCTCCAGTCCGCGAGCGCGGTTTCACGCCATAGGCCTGCAGTTTGCGGTATGAGGCGGAGGAGATCGGCATCGACGATGAAGACGCCCTCCACTCCAACGACCTGGAGGTAAACGCGGTCGCCTGGTGGAGTCTTGTTGCCGATCAGGATGAGATGGCGTTTCTGATTGAGAAGCAGTGTGCAGAACGGGGCGTCGAAGCCGAAGCGCTGGTCTGCATCGGGGATTTCCTTGAGCTCGGCCGCGGACAGGTAGGGACTGGCCGTGAGCTTTTGCAGGGCTGATAGAAAGGCCTCAATTTGCGCGGAGTTCGCCGGGTAAGCCACCGGATCGGTCATGTGCCAGACGTCGTTGGTGCGAAAGACCCGAATGCCGCGATGGTTCTTCGGCTGGACGTGGATGGTCTGGATTTCGGCTGGCTTCAGGCTGGGGAGCACCAGCGGCGGGCCGGCGGGTTCGTTGCTGAGGTGCCGTTCAAAGAAGAAGATGAACGCAAAGATGCTCCCTGCCAGCAGCAGCCATAGCCAGGTGTTTCGCGAATTCATTTTCTACGCGCGAGCCAGATGAAGCAGCCGAACAACAGGATTCCGCCTGGCACGCCGGCCAGCAGGATCCATTGCAGCGTTTGCATCCTGCTCTCGGTGATCACGAGGCGAAATTCCGAAACCGGCTTGGGCCCTGTGCCTTCGAGAACGTAGGTTCGGTCCGCGAGCCAGCTCACAGCACTGTTGAGAAAATCGCGGTTGCCAGCCTTTTCAATGTGTCCATTGCTCCACAAAAAAGAGTCGCCGATCACCACCATGCGGGTCACGCCGCGCGCCTTCACGATTCCCTGGCCGATGTCATCGACGGCCACGGCAACAGAACGCCGCGCCGGCGCCTTGGATTTGTCGCTGTAAAGATAGGCCGCGTCCGTGGTGTACGCGATGCCGCGGGCCGGCAGATCGGATTCGCCGTCGCTCACAGGCCTCGGCACAACCATGTAGAGTCCTGTCCCAATGGCTCCGTTCACGGCGGGATGCAGCGTGAAGGTGTTGATGACCAAATCTTTTCCAGTCACCAGCGCGTTCGGGTCGACCACGAGGTCCTGGCCGACGAAAACGCCCCAGCGCGAAAGGATCGATTCCACCCCGGTGGCTTTTGCAGCGGAACGCGCATCGAACAGCGCGAGCAAGCGGCCGCCATCGGACAGATATTTGTCAACGCGAGTCAGCTCGACCTGCGGCAGCTCGTTGACGGGCCCTGCGATGATCAGCAGGTTGCAATCGTCGGGCACCTCGTTTGTTCCCAGCAACGAGAGCGGACGCACATCGATATAGTTCTGGCGCAGCACGCTTGCGAATGTCTGGTATCCCATTTCGCCTGCATCTGTCAGCGCCGGTTCGCCGTGTCCCTGCAGGTAGCAGGCCTGCATCGGCTTGGGATTAAGCACTGAAAGCAGCGCCCCTGTGAACATCATCTCGCCGCTGAACGAGACGGGTTTCCGGCGGAAGGGCGCCTCGGGATTCGTGGTCTGTTCGATCGTGACCTGCGTCAGTGTCTTCGCATCGACAATCTTGGAG
Organism: Verrucomicrobiia bacterium; assembly: GCA_035629175.1. Classification (NCBI taxonomy): domain Bacteria; kingdom Pseudomonadati; phylum Verrucomicrobiota; class Verrucomicrobiia; species Verrucomicrobiia bacterium. The sequence continues at coordinate 83,254 of DASPIL010000019.1, forward strand.
CGGCCCTCGTATTCGAAGATGACAAAGTTGTTGTTGGTTGAGCCGCCGAGGTTGAACTTCTCCTTCACCTGCAAGGCTGTTCCGGGCTCGCGCAGGTAATCGATCGTGTGCACCTGGATTTGCTTGTTCACGGCCCGATACTCCTTGAGCAGGGCAGTGACATCGCGGAAATCCGGTTCATCGCGATCGAAGTAAACCGTCACGTTGACCGTGTTCGTGATCAGCCGGAGCAGGCTTTCGGTGCGGGGCGACAGTTCCACGCGGTTCTGCGTGCTGAGGACAAAACGCTTGAAGTGCCGGCCGCTCAGATAATTGAACATCACCGCCACACCGAGGCAGAGGGTCACAAGGATCGCGACCCGAAAGCCGATGCTGAAGCGTTGTCGCGGCGTGAAGCTGGGTTGTGAGGGGTCGTTCGCCATTTTATTTCCAGCGGCGGCTTTCAATCACGCGCAGGGTGAGGAACAAAAAGAAGAAGCTTACGGTCAGGCAGAGCACAATGGGCCGCGTATCGATCACGCCGCGCACGAAATCGTGCATATGCTCGGGAAGTCCGAAGAATGCGATGACGTGTGATTTCCATCCCCCCGCGGGAAAGCTGCGGGCGAGGAAGCTCAACATGAACAGGCCCACGCTCAGCACAAGGCTGATCATGGCCGCCGTGACCTGGCTGCGCGTCAGAGCTGACGCAAGACAACCCAGGGACAGGAACATGCAGCCCAGGAGAAAGATCCCGATAAAGGTGGTGCCAATCGCGCCCGCATCCAGCGGCCCGGCCCCTGTGGCAAACCGATGCACCAGGAGGATGCACACCAGCAACGGCAGCCACATGACCATATAAAAGAACAACGCGGCAGTGAACTTGGCTCCAACAACCTGCAAATCAGTCACGGGTGTCGTCATCAGGGTTTCGAACGTGCCGGAAAACTTTTCCAGCGCGAACAAGCGCATGGTGATTACAGGCACGGCGAGTATCAGGATCAGCCAGAAGAACTGAGTCATGTAGAACAGTTCGGTGACCGGGATGATAGTCGGGTCGCTGCCAAGATTGATCAGGAGGACGATAAAGCTGAGTCCAATGAGAAAGGCGGCGGCGGCGATGATCACATAACCCGTGAGCGAGAAGAAGAATCCGCCGAGTTCACGTCGAACCAATGTCAGATAGGCCTGCATCAGCTGAGTGCTCCTTCCTTCCAGGCCGGGGAAAGGTTTGCTGGGATTTTCTCGGGATTCACAGTTCCTCCTCCTCGTCGGTGCGCGTGACCTGAACGTAAATGTCTTCCAACGAATGACGGCTGCGGGTGAGTTCCCGCACCGGCCACCCGCGCTCGCGCGCAATTTCAAACACCTGCGGGCGGATGTCCACGCCGTCGCGCGGGGTCAGGGCACAGCGGAAGTAATCTCCTTCCGAAGCCGAGACATCGTATTGAGCGACCTCCGGCACCTGCGCCCAGCATTGGCGCAATTCGCCTGGCGGCGCCGCAATTTCCGCGATCACCTGGCTGTTGCTGCTCATGCGGCGCTGGAGATTTTCCGGCGTATCGGACGCCAGCAGTTTGCCCTGGTAGAGAATCATGATGCGATTACACGTCATCTCGGCTTCGGGCAGGATGTGCGTTGAGATAAGGACCGTGTGTGACTTTGCGAGTCCCTTGATCAACTGGCGGACAGAGCGGATTTGCTGCGGGTCGAGGCCAATCGTCGGCTCGTCGAGGATGATGAGTTCAGGTTCGTGCACGAGCGCATCAGCGAGGCCGACACGTTGTTTGTAGCCTTTTGAAAGCTGGCCGATGATCTTCCCCGTAACGCCGGTCAGACCGCACTGGTCCATGACGACGTCCACGCGTTCGCGGGAGCGGCGCCAGCCGAGACCTTTAAGCCGTGCGCGAAATTTCAGGTATTCGCGAACGCGCATGTCGAGGTGCAGCGGGTTGTTTTCCGGCATGAAGCCGATGCGGCGCCGCACTTCAGTCGAGTTGCGGAACACATCGTAGCCCCCCACCCGGACAGTCCCCGATGTTGCTGGCATGAACGCCGCGAGGATGCGCATCGTGGTGCTTTTGCCGGCGCCGTTGGGTCCGAGCAGCCCGACAATTTCCCCGCGCCCGACCAGAAACGAAATATCTGAAACCGCGGTATGACCCGCGTATCGTTTGGTCAGGTTGGCAACCTCAATCATCGGACCGTTGCTCATGAATAGACGTGAAGCTTAGTTGAAGGCCGCTTTGCACAGCGAACAAAATTTTGGTCACTCCAGCTCCAATTCCGCCGTTGCGCGGCGCCAGAATCCGGACCGGAGCGGCACCAGCACGCTGAGCTGAACCCGCTGGCCCGCGCGCCGGTCCTTCAGCATTTTTGCAAACGATTTGATGTCGCTGGGCGGTTGCTCGTCGACTGCCGCAATGATCATGTTGGGCTGAAGGCCCGCGCGCGCTCCGGCACTCCGGCGGGTGACATCTTTAACGACAAACAACGTCGTGTTGCCGCGGCGGATGGGATCGAGCTGCAACCCGAGACGCTCCCGGATGAGATCGGCATTGAACACCGAATTCTCGTGAACAAGGCGCACTTTGACGTCCTCTGTCTGTCCCGCGCGGCGCAGGGTGATGTTCACATCGGCGGAAGGCTTCGCCGTCAGCAAATCGCCAAACTCAAAAATCGTCCGCGGCACGGTGCCGTTCACCTGCATGATCGTGTCATTGACCTGCAGGCCGGCGCGGTCCGCGGGGCTGCCGGGTTGAACAGACGTGATGACGAGCGGATAGGAGCCGACCTTGACACGCGCGCCGAACCAATAGGACTTCACCACGTCACTCGGCAGGATGTCCCCGAGCGCTTCCTGAACGAGGCGGATGGGAATTGCAAAACCGATCCCCTGAATCGGGCGGCCGTCGGGCGACAGGTTCGCAACTGCGACATTCAAGCCAATCAGTTCGCCCCGAAGATTGATCAAGGGTCCGCCGCTGTTGCCGGCGTTGATCGGGGCGTCAGTCTGCAGCCAGTTTGGGATGTCGAGCGGCGCGCCTTCCGTGGGCAGGGTGCGGCTTTTTGAACTGAGAATTCCCCGCGACACTGAACCGCCAAGGCCGAATGGATTGCCGAGCGCAATGACGGTTTCGCCCAGCAAGAGGTCGTCTTCTCTCGCCATGCGGATCGGCCGGAATTTTTCGCCCGGACGCGAATTCAGCTTGAGCAGCGCGACGTCGCGCCGCGCATCGCTGGCAATGAGCGTGGCTTCATACAGGTTGGTGCCCGTGTTGAACTTGACTCCAATGCGTCGCGCACGGCGGACAACGTGATCGTTCGTGAGCAGAAATCCATTTTCATCAATGATCACGCCGGAACCCAGGCTCGTGACCGTGTCGGTCGGTTGCTGGCCGTAGTATCCGCGGAACATTGCTTCGAACGGGTCTTGCACGGGAACGACGGTTTCCGTGTGAATGTTCACGACGCTCGGCATCACCTGCTCGATCACGCGAACCGTCGCATCGCGCCGAATGTCATCCTGCAGGATGGTCGCGCCGTGGGCGCTCGTGACCGCGGCGGCGGCCAATAGCATCAAAAAAACTCGTATCATTTGCATAGCGAATGCGCAGGAATCACGCTCAGGTTCGGCGCCCAGGGACTGTGCTCGATCGACCGGTCAGAACGTTCCCGGCGGCCAAAGGCTTTTTCCGACATCAGTCCGGTAGTAACTGCCGACGACCCGCAGGCGGCGGATATTCGAGTAGGCGCGCGAAATTGCAGAATCGAGCGTGTGCCCGAGGGCGATCACGTCGGCAATTCGCTGTCCCGTGCTGAACAATCGGTTGTCGGTTCCGCGCGTCACTTCGTTCCACCATACATCACAATCGAACGGGCCGATGATTTCGAGCGGCAGTTGCGGCCCGCGCACCTGTGTGAAGGGATAGCCGTAGCCAGCAAGGGTCAGGGAACACCCGAACTTCAATTCCTTTCGAAACACCGGATCCAGCTTTTCGTTGCGCGAGGTGCGAAGAACAGTTTCCACGGGGTTCGCCAGCATCCGAAGAATCATTGGACCGGAGGTCACCCCGATGCGGATGTTGTATTCGATCACGTGCCATTTACCGCGGCGCTTGATTGCTGTGACCTGCAGGGGGCCGTTGAATTTGACTTCGCGCAACCAGGGCAGCAACGGATGGATCAATTCACGGGCGAGGCCGAATTTGTCATCAGGATCCCGTTCCACCAAACCACCGAGCGGCGCCCCGGCGACAATTCCGAGATTCCCATTGAACGCGTATTTGTATTCCTGGTTTGTGACGAGCGAGTAGATTTCGCCGCCGCTGACCAGCGCGATATGGCCGGCCTCCGCGCGGCCGAGATATTCCTGGAGAAACACTCCTTCGGCGTAATTCACATTCCGCAGCCACGCCCGCGTGTCCTCGACGGTTTCACACAAGATCGTGTGAACCGGGCTGGTGGGGGAACAGAGCGGATTCTTGATGACGAAGGGCTGCGGATGTTCGCGAAGAATTCGTTCCGCTTCAATTCGGTTTGATGCGACGTACGCCTGGGGAAAGCGGATCCCGAAATCTGCGCACAGCTTTCGAGCAAAGTCGCGTTCCCGTTCGATCCGCATCGCTTCTCCGGTCGGGCTGAAAATCCCCGCGCCGCAACGAATCAGGTTCTCCGCCCAGGGCGCCTGCGCCCAATCGATCGATTGTGGAATAACTACCGAAAAGCCGTGTTCCTTGACGAGCGTCGCGGGATCAGGGATTGCATCGCGAGAGTAAACGGATCCAATCAAGCTCGGCGGAAAATGGCCATAATTGCGCGTCAAGTACGTGGCCACGGAGGCGCCGCCGTCCTTGAGCGCGGCGCCGATGCTATGCGCGAACGAGCCCACGCCGAGGATCAAGACGGACGCGGTTTCCTTCGCGGTTGCTCGGAGCATTTTTGCCATGGCTTGAAGTGTTGCGGGAGATTAAGAGCCCACCGCCGGGAAAACAAGATGGGAGAGGGGCAGGGAAAGCGCGTGCAAATTGAAGATCCGGAACAGTTTGATCAAAAGTGGGTGATCGAACTCGATTGATTTTAAACTCCCCCTCTTCTGAGCGAAGCCGGAGGAGGGGCTGGGGTGAGGAGGCGCCCACATAAACAGCAGGGTCGTTCCTCATTTCTGCTATCTGTGCGGCCTCCTCTTAAACGTGATTGCGGAGGGCGAACTGCACCCAATTATTTTAACCGGAGCTCGCAGAGGAAGCAGAGGTCCAGATTCAGAGACGATTTCATTCCCCCACTCTCCAACTCTCTCTCCGCTCGTGCCTCACGGGGCGAGAGGGTCGAGCGTTTACGGATCGCAGTGATCTCACCACTCTTGATCACACCCTGTCCTGAGCGAAAACAGACGTTCCGCTTGTCAGTGCCATGGAGATTTGATAACTCAAGTCTCGTTGGAGTTGGGGAAAGAGAATCTGGATGGCAAATCCCCGCACGCGCTTTGGTTACACCGAAATAACCCGGCTCATTCAAAGGAGTCGCCCGGGAATTCTCATGTTTTTTTGCCGCGCGCTTTTAGCAAAGGAAAAAGGCCCCGCAGTTTTTCGGATTGGACCGTTTTTGTCCGTGGCTCAGTTGCAGACTCACGCGACGTCGAGAATGGCGTTCTTCTGTGTTGCGACGAAAACAAACACGGAGCCCGGCACAGGAACGGAGAGGCTTTGCGTGACCCCTCGAATTATGTGCTTTGAACCATGAACCATTGCCCGCCATCTGACCGGTTGAAAACTCCCACCGCGGAGGTAATCTATGCCCGATGAACTGGATCCAAAGCATCCACGAGTGGCGCCGGCTTCCGGCGGCGGAGAAACTCCGCCACCGCTGGCAGGCCATTCCCAAGGATGTGGCCCAGAGCATGGCCTTCGAGCGGGAGCCGGTGGAGATTCGCCGACTGCAAGAGATACTCGACCAGATCACGCCACCCGCTTCATCGAAACCACTCGCGGCATCCTCGCCTATTCCGAGTTAGCGCCGTTGGTGGCCGAACGCGTCCTGCGCGTTGAAGCCGCGCTCTACCAATTGGAGTTTTCCGCCTGGCCGCCGGATGAACGACTCACCACTGAATTCCACCGCCGCATCTGCGGTGATTTACTGCCGGATTGGGCGGGCCGCTGGCGGGCCATTGAAGTTCGCGTTGGCAATCTCACTCCACCGCCGCCCCATCAGGTTGCGCTGCTCATGCGGGAATATGGCGCAGACTTGACCGCCCGCTGGCCCGCTGCTGCTGCGTCCGTCAGCGGCCTCACGTTGGAATTGCTTGCCTTTGCGGAAGGCCGCTTCTTGAGTCTCCATCCCTTCCCGGATTTCAATGGCCGCACCATCCGGCTGTTTCTGCTGGAACTCCTGCGCCGCCTCGATCTCCCGCGCGTCACCCTGGCACCGGAATCGGAGACGGAACGCGAACAGTATTTTCTCGCCCTCGAAGCCGCCGACCAACTCGACTGGCAACCGCTCCTCCGCATCTGGCGGCACCGTTTTGTTGCTGCGGCCCCGAACCCGCCAAATCATTCATGAGAAATTACCCGTCATTTTGCCTGCCATGAAGCCCTATCCTATCCAACTTGAAATCTCCGGTGCCACCGCCATGTGGACGCGGCCTGACACCGGCTCGTCGCCTGTTTCCTACGTCGCGCCGACGTTCAGCGCGGTGAAAGGAATCTTTGAATCCGTGCTGCGCTGGAAATCGGTCAACCCGAAATCGTTATAAATATATGACATCCACTCCACTCCTCGCGCACCCGGAGCAATCGCTTGTCAGTCACCTCGTTGGGGTTGCGCAACTCGCGGAAGATTTTGCTAGTTCGTTTGGTGCACCCAGCCACGGAAAGCTTGCCGGACTCCTTCATGACGTAGGCAAAGCTGAAAGTGTTTTCCAAAGACGCATGGCGGCAATCAAAGCTGGCAATAATGACCCGGGCGGTAAAGAACCACACGCCCATCACGGCGCAGCACTCGCGCTCGCGCGGGATCATTGGCCCGTTGCGTTCGTCGTAAATGGACATCATGCGGGATTACACAATCGGTGGGATTTGGCGCAACGCGCCGATTATGCAGAACGTGCGACGGACTGCTTGGAGCAATTGGTACGCGAAGGATTCGGTCAGCTTCCCGACGAATTCCGCCCACTACCGAAATGTCTGGAAACCTTGGGCCACGACCCGCAGCGCCAAATGATGGCCGTGGAAATCTTTACCCGCTTTTTGTTTAGCGCGTTGGTGGATGCTGACCGCTTGGACACAGAACGATCTGACCCCGCATCCCTGAACGCCGTGCATGACCGACGGATATGGCGGACGTTTGACGCCGTGAAACTTTCGGAACAGGTGAACGAGTTCATCACGGGCAAGCATCGCGATCCAGCGTCGTTGGCCGGACGCGAACAGGATGTTCAGCGGGTGCGCGATGAAGTCGCTGATCTTTGCCGTGCGGTTGCGAATGAACCACGCGGCTTATTCTCCCTAACTGTGCCCACGGGTGGTGGCAAGACGCTCGCCTCAATGCTCTTTGCCCTCAACCACGCGAAGGCCCACGCTCAGGAAGCTACAGGCCAGAATGGAATCGCTTGGAAACCGATTCGCCGTGTCATTGTGGTGATTCCCTACCTCAGCATTATCCACCAGACCGCTGCCGTGCTTAAGGATGTTTTCAAGCACACGGAGGAGAGTCCCGTCGTCTTGGAACACCACAGCAGCGCCACCGACCCGGTGCTGGATGAGAAGAAGCTCGCCCAAGGCAAAGCCAGCGACTATTCGCGCACCCGCACACTCCGCCAACTCGCTGCCGAGAATTGGGATGCACCCATCATCGTCACTACCAGTGTTCAGTTCTTCAATTCGCTGTTCTCTCGAAGTCCGGCAGACGCGCGCAAACTCCACAACATTGCACAGTCGGTGATTATCTTTGACGAAGTGCAAACCCTTCCGCCACATCTGCTCCAGCCGATTCTCGACGTGCTCGGCGAACTCACCAACCGGGAGCGCCCCTACGGCTGTTCCGCCGTCTTCTGCACCGCCACGCAACCGGCGCTGGGTCACGACGAAAACGAGTTTCCCGGTGGTCTGAAGAACATCCGCCCCATCGTTACGCCAGCAATAGCAACGAAGCACTTCAATAGCCTCAAGCGCGTAGAGTATTCCGGAATCGAGAAGGATGCCGCATCCGAACCTCTCACCCCGGAGCAAGTAGCCAAGCAAGCAACCGCCAACGAACAGAAGCAATGTCTCGTCGTCGTCAACACGCGCAAGTCTGCCCGACAGGTGTTCGCCGAAGTTCAAGCCCGGGCCAAGGCGATGGGAACGCCGGATGCCGCGTTTCACCTGTCCACTTGGATGATTCCAGCGCACCGGCTGGAAGTGCTCGAAGCAGTCCGGCGGCGGTTGAAGGAAAAGAAACAGTGCTTCCTCGTCAGCACGCAATGCATTGAAGCAGGCGTGGACGTGGACTTTCCCGAAGTCTGGCGCGCTTACGGTCCTTACGATTCCATCGTGCAAGCGGCGGGCCGCTGTAATCGCGAAGGCAAACTCGACGGCCTGGGCAATGTTCATGTCTTCCGATTGGAAGGTGACGATCCCGAGGGTCGCGCCGGCATCTACGGCACGGCCACAACTCAAACGACCCTTCTTCGCAGAATGGGCCGGGCACTTCCTGAAGACCCAACCTCATTCATCGACTACTTCCGCCTGCTCTACCAAATCAGCGTGCCGGACGAGTGCCTGATCCAACAACACCGGTCCGAACTCCGCTTTGAGGAAGTCAGCAAGCTGTTTCAGTTCATCGAAGATAAAACTTTCCCGGTGTTGGTTCGCGAGTTCGTGGAAAATGGGGAACAGAGAAAGACCAAGTCGTTTGAAATCTACGAAAAGGCACGAGCGCGAGGTTTTTTCACGCGGGACGATTGGCGCATATTCCAGCGCGACCTCGTCACATTGCCGCTCTACAAGCAAAACGAACTCTTGGGACAGAAGCTGATTGTGGATTGTTTCGATGGCGAGCGACACCTGTTTCTTCTGGTCGGTGACGGTGCGTATCAAGGCGGCGTCAACGGCTTCGGCATTGACTTCAAACCCGACTATTCCGAAAGGACGATTCTATGATTTCCGATCCCATCTGCCTTCGCGTCAAAGGCCCGTTCGCCTGCTTCACCATGCCTGAGTTTCACGTCGAGCGCGTGAGCTACCCCGTCATCACACCGTCCGCCGCGCGCGGCATTCTGGAAGCCATCCTCATGAAGCCCGTGGAAAAACCCGATGCAGCGAAGCGGCAAAACAAAGCGGGATTCCGCTGGCACATTCTGCGGCTGGGTGTCATTCGCAAAGGCGTCCTCATGCCGATTCTCCGCAATGAACTCGGCTACGAAAGCCATCCCGCTTACGGCAATGCTCGCGGCTTCGACATCGCCGACAAGCGCGCTCAACGCCACAGCCTGATTCTTTCAGGCGGTGCGGATGGCAGCGGGAATCGCCGGATGCTCGATTACCTGATTGAAGCGTGCCTTGAAATCGAAGACGACCTTGGTCTTGGCGGCGTCCGCAATCGCCAACCCCGTTGGAAGACCGTTCAAGTCATGGCGAAATATCACCAGATGTTTCTGCGTCGCGCTCGCACCGGCCAATGTTTCTACCAACCGTTCTTCGGCTGCCGGGAATTCTCGCTAGCCAAATGGGAACTGGTGGACGATTTCGACAAGGAAACCCGCGACTGGCGGCTGCCCGCTGACGTTCAAGCGCAGATGCAGAACATGAACGACCACTTTGGTTTCACGTTCCGGGATTTCGATTTTGGGCGTTTCTGGAGCGACTTCGACGGATGCGCCTTCAACCCTGAAACCGGAATGCCGAGACTGGCCGCCGCTCGTTCGCTCAACGCGAAAGCCAACGCCGGTTGGATCGTCGTCAGTCGCGTCGAGAGCGGAAAGGTGGTGGCGGTATGATTTCCGAACTGATTCGTGTTGCCGAGTTGAACCGCATCACGGGATGGGAAGCAGTTCGTCGTCGCCCAATCCAATGGATCATTGATTTGGACAGCGAGGGTCGTGTGCTGAATGTCAGCCAGACCACAAGGTCTGTGGCGCAAACAAATACGGATGAGCGAAAGGATGTGCGTGGCAAGGAATTTCTTGTCTCAGCAAACTACTACATGCAGTGGAAGGATCTTCAGATTCAGTCAGTCGGAACGAACCAACACAATTGGCTGCCAGATTTCCTCACTGCACCGGCGGATGAAATGTTTGATGATGGTGTTGATGGCACGAATAAATTTCGCCACAAGCGGAAGTTGTTTTGGCGGCTTATCTTCAAAGCGCATTCCGAAAATCCTCAGAACAAGACAATTCGTTCTGTTTGGCGATTTCTGAAATCCCGCCCAAAACTCCTGAGCCTCCCGCTGCCATCTCAAGCGCGTCAGAATCTCGATTGGTTCAGAAAAAAACAGAGCAGAGAGGGGGAAACCATTTCTTTTCGAGTCAACGGTCGGATTGCGATTTTAGACTTTGATTTGCGCCGTTGGTGGGCTGAACAGGTGCGAAAGCAGAGGGCTGAGGTCAGGGAACAACTTCCCTGTGGCAAGGATGCGTATGAGCCCGGTGAGGGACGCATAACAAAATACTTCCCGAACGTGTTTACGAGTGTTCCGTTTGCATCTTTTGGCAGCGCGACTTTCACGAGCTACGGCCTCGGCAATCAAACGGCAACGATGCGACTTGAAACGGCAGAAAAACTCGCCGCAGGACTCAACTGGCTGTTATCTCGCGAAGACAGCAGTCTAAGACTGGCAGACGAGACTGCTGTATTTTGGTCCGTCCGTGCGAGCAAAACAACAGACGGCGTGGGGGTGTCGCCTGTTCCATTCGTCCGTTTGCTCGAGAAAGCTGATTCTCTGGCCGTTCGAGATTTCTTACGCGGGATTTGGGGTGGGCGACCGATCGAAATAAACGTAGGGAAATTTTTCGCAGCCACATTTGCTCCAGCCGGAAAGGGTCGTTTTTCCGTTCGCTCCTGGCACACGGACACGCTTCCACGCGCACAGGACAACCTTAAGAAATGGTTCACTGCTCTGAGCTTGGATTCGCAGGAAGAAGGGACTCCCACACTGAACCAACTCGCAGAAGCAACGATCTCGAAGGCAAAACGCCAAAAGTCGAAACCCGCTCCAGCTACCTATTCTGCCCTGTTCGAATCTGCTCTCTTTGGTCAACCGCTGCCGCATCAAATCTTCGCCGCAGCCATTTCCCGGCAGGAGGTTGAGATGGCTGGCCAGGATCACAACGCGAAACCTTTCAGTGAGCGCCTGCGCGCCCGCACGAGCCTGATACAACTCTATTTCACCCTCAACAAAGGCATCATCATGAACGAATCCTATGACAAAACCGCCGGCCGGCCTGAGCATCGCACGGCTTTTCTTTGCGGGCGCTTGCTCGCCGTGCTCGATCATATCCACAACGAAGCCCACGAGGGAAAGTCGGCGTCTTCGCCAGCCACCCGGCTTTACGGCGCGGCATCCAAAACTCCTGCGCTGGCCTTTCCTCAACTCTGCCAGCTTGTGCGCCACCACCTCGATAAGCTGCCAAAATACAAGCGTGACCGCTTCCAAGATGGTGTGCCCGCAGCCAAGCGCGAAGACGGCGTGAATGAAGATTTCGAGGGATTGTCTGATGTCGTCTCCCAACTCAACGAAGCGGCTGGTGGAGCTTTTCCCCGGATGCTCTCGTTGGAAGAACAGGGCGTCTTTGCCATCGGCTTCTATCACCAGCGCAAACGCTGTGAGAACTGGCCACACTTCAAGAAGAGCGAGAAAGCAAACCAACAACCTGAAACCTCAACCCCGACCATCTGATTTATGAACAACGAAATCCAATTGCATCACAAACTTATCACGCTGCCCGCCGGCAAGCGGGCTTCTGACTTCGTGGCCGAGCGTCACGACATCGTGTTTCTATTCGACTGCGCCAAGTCGAATCCGAACGGCGACCCCGATACCGGCAACATGCCGCGCGTTCAGCCGGATTCGCTCAAAGGTCTGGTCACGGACGTTTGCCAGAAGCGCAAGGCTCGCAACTTCTTTAGTCTCTATAATCCCGACGGGACACCGCGCCCCGACGCGACAACCGCATCTGGCTACCAGATTTTCATCCGCGAGAACGCTGTGCTCCAAGAATCAATGGAGTCACCCGAAATCGAATCGTTTGCCCGAAAAATTTTCGCCGAAGAACTGGGGCAGAAACCGGAAGCGTGGGATGCGAAGGGTAAGAAGAAGGGTGGCAAGGGTAAAAATACTCAGAAACAAGAACCAGAGCAGTCGGATGAAGCCGAGAAAGAGGAAGTGAGCCCGGCGGACGAGTTCAAGAAACAGGCGTACCGCGCTGCTTTACTCCGCACGTTTTTTGATCTCCGGGCCTTTGGAGGTGTTATTTCAACGGAAGGTCCGCTCAAGGGAAGTTTCTATGGGCAAGTCCGTGGGCCGATTCAGTTCACTTTTGCAGAGAGCCTGGACAAGGTGCTACAACTAGACTCGACGATCACCCGTTGTGCAATTGCGAGTGTAAAAGAGAAGGACAAGCAACAAAAGGAGGAGGACGGCGATGGCAGTGGAAATCGAACGATGGGCCGCAAGCACGGTATTGATTACGGCCTTTACCGCTGTCACATCCACTTCTCGCCCGCGTTCGCGGCCAAGACCGGTTTCACCTATTACGACCTGGACAACTTCCTCTTCGCGCTCGGCAATATGTTCCGTGACGACCCGGCTTCTGGCCGCTTCCTGCGCGTGGTTGGCCTTGTGGACTTTCAACACCAATCCGCACTCGGCAACGCGCCCGCCCACAAGTTGTTTGAGTTGGTGGAGGTAAAGGGCAAGAAGAAGATGCAGGACGGCAAGGAAGTCTTTGAATCCTCCGCCAGCGAATTCCCGCGCGCTGGCGAGGCGGGCAAGATTATTGATTACCACGGCTCTGCTCCGGGTGCATTGGACAAGCACGCGCCTGTTCCGGGTTTCGAGTCCAAAGGCATAACCGCCCGACAGATCATTTGGGAGATTCCGGAGGTGCAGGGATCCAAGTGATCGGGCTCCTGATAGGCCCGTGCGGAAGTGGGCATGATTGTTCATTCTACACTGCGTTCCAGGAAAGCTGGGGATTGCGAACTGATGAATACTCAATCGACTTTGTACCGTGATTTTCATGAGTGGAATTTTGCTATCGCGACGGAACAGCCGACCTGAATGTCTGACGACCCAATCCCTTTTTCCCTCCGGAACGACCTCCTCGACTGCCCGTGCAGGGGCGGCCCCGAAGCCGGTTTGGAAGGTGGCGTTGCCTGGAGAATTGAGCTATACACACTGACGTATGAGCACCAAGGAAATCCGGATTGAAGTGGCGGAAAAGCTTCCGCTTGACGCGACTTTGGCTGATGCCATTTATCAGCTGGAATTCCGTCAGGCGGTCGAACAGGGCCTCGCGGAACTCGATCGCGGAGAACGCATCCCAATTGAGCAGGTCAAAGCCAGGATTGCCGAATGGGCGCAAAAAGGTTCTGCATGGAACAGCCAATGAAATTGTTCTTCTCTCGTTGGTGGACGCCGCTGAATGATCCCGCAAAGCAACGGTCTGTCGAACCCACATCTGCTACGTTTATGCCATGAAAACCGAGAACTTGAAAGGCATCGTGCACTCGGATCCTGAAATCCTGGGAGGCACGCCGGTATTCACAGGCACCCGCGTGCCGCTCCAGAACCTCATCGATTACCTCCAAGGAGGGGAATCCATCGAGGATTTCCTTGACGGCTTCCCGGCCGTTAGACGTGAGCAAGTGATCGCGGTTATCGAGGCTGCCCGCCTCAAGATGCTGGAGACCGTCGAAGATGCGCAGCCTCGTTGACGAATGTTTGAACACATGAATCAAACGCGAGCGTTTATCGGAGCCGATCGCGAACAAGGCTGGCTGGCAGCCTCAATCGTCGAGCAAACCCATGAATCATTCGTCGTAAATCATTTGTATTCCTCAGTCTGGCCGCCGACGCCGGATTGAGCTATAGACAACAATATGAGCACCAAGGAAATCTTGATTCAGGTAGCGGAGAAGCTTCCGCCTGACGCGACTTTGGCCGATGCCATCTATGAATTGGAATTCCGTCAAGCGGTCGAGGAAGGAATCGCATCGCTGGACCGTGGCGAACGCATTCCGATCGAACAAGTCCGCGAACAACTGCCCGGATGGATTTCAAAGTATTCCTCTCAACCGAAGCGCTGAGCGACTTGGAGTTGATTGTCGCCTATATCGCGCCTCAAAACCCGGCGGCGGCGGAACGCGTGGGCGGCCGACTACTGGATGCCGCGTTTTCTCTCCGCAGGATGCCGGACCGCGGTCGCGTCGTCCCAGAATTTGCCAGACCTGACCTGCGAGAACTGATCGTTCGCTAATATCGAATCCTGTACCGCGTAAATTCGGGTGAAAGACAAGTCGAAGTCATCCGTTTTTGGCACGGCGCACGAGGTTTCCCGCATATCCCCAGGCGGGAGGAACCATGACCGACTCCCTTCCCCTCTCGCTCCTCAACGACTTCCTCTATTGCCCGCGCCGGGCCGCGTTGAAGGTCGTCGAAGGCTGGCGATCCGGCAACGAGCACACCGCCCGCGGCGATATCGTCCACGAACACGCTGATCTCCCCGGCCATGAAGTTGCCAAAGGCGTGACACTGTTGCGCGCTGTTCCTGTCTGGTCCGAACGCCGCGCTCTCCTGGGCAAATGCGACATCGTCGAGCGACGTCCGGACGGCAGCCTTTTCCCCGTCGAGTTCAAGCTCGGCAAACGCCGCCAATGGGAGAACGATGACGCCCAGGTGTGCGCGCAGGCGCTTTGTCTGGAGGAGATGTTCGATGTCGCCATCCCGGCGGGCGCGATCTTCCATGCCGACAGCAAACGCAGGCGCGAAGTTCCGTTCACGCCAGAGTTGCGGCAAAAAACGGAGAACGCCATCGCAGCCTTGCATGCCATGGCCGCGCAACTTTCAGTGCCGGCCCCTGAATTCTGCGACGCGTGCGAAGAATGCTCGCTATTCCAGATTTGCCTCCCGAAAGCCAGCAGTCGTGACAGCCGCGCCTCGCAATTGAGCCGCCAACTCTTCAAAACCTGATGCCCGAAGTCATCCAGAACACGCTCTATCTCACCACGAACAGCACATTCGTCAGCCGAGATCACCTGACGCTGCTGGTCGAAGTGCCTGTTTACCCTCCGGAGCTCGAACCTGAACAACGCGTCCGCGAGAAGGCCATTGATTGGCGCAAGCTCAGCATTCCCATTCATCACCTGGAATCGCTGTGTGCGTTCGGCCAGGTCACTGTCACGCCGCCCGCTCTCGATCTTTGCTGGGAACATGGCGTGGCGGTTCATTTCCTGAATGAATGGGGATACCTGCACGCCCGCATGACCGGAATTGCCGACACGAGCGTGACTCTGCGGCGGGCGCATTTTCGGATTGCGGATCAACCCGCTCGATGCGCCGCCCTCGCACGCCAGATCATCGCTGGAAAACTCCAGAATTGCCGAAATTCGCTGCTGCGCGGCGGACGCGAGAATGAATCCCCCGACGAACAGGCTCGGCTGAGCGCCGCTGCCGATGCACTGGCGAGGCAGATCGAGGATCTCGGCGCCTGGACGCCGGAACAACTCAGCGCACAGGGATCATTGGATCAATTGCGCGGCGCGGAGGGGATGGCCGCAGCGACATACTTTTCTGTGTTCAGCCTCCTGCTCAAGCAGCAGCGCGATTCGTTTGCTTTTGCAAATCGTTCTCGCCGTCCGCCGCGTGATCGAATCAATTGCTTGTTGAGTTTCCTTTACGCGATGGTCCGTCATGATCGCGTTGCGGCGCTCACATCGGCCGGACTCGATCCTTTTGTCGGATTCCTTCACGCGGAACGTCCGAATCGTCCAGCCCTGGCGCTCGATTTGATGGAGGAATTTCGTCCGTGGCTTGCGGATCGCCTTGCGATCACTCTGGTGAACCGCAAACAACTCGGTCCGGAGCACTTTCGGGAATGCGAAGGCGGCGCAGTGGAATTCACGGATGTTGGCAGGAAACATGTCATCCAGGCTTATCAAGTGCGAAAACAGGAAACGCTGCAGCACCCGCTGTTGGACCAGCAACTCAGGATCGGGCAACTTCCGTTTGTTCAGGCCAGGGTTCTGGCCAGGCATTTGCGCGGTGACATTCCGGATTACATTCCGCTTGTGCCTAAATGATCTTCTGTCTGCCGCGAACCTCACGCCCATGCTGATTCTCATCACTTATGATGTCTCAACGGCCGAGAAGGCCGGGATGAAGCGGCTTCGTCGCGTGGCGCGAGCCTGTGAGGACTACGGCGTGCGGGTGCAAAAAAGCGTCTTTGAATGCCAGGTTGGGCAAACGGAATGGGTGCAGTTGCGGGATCGGTTATTGAGGGAGATCAAGGCTGATGAAGATTCGTTGCGGTTTTATTATTTGGATGAAACAGCGAAGCAAAAGATCGAGCATCATGGAGTGGACAAGCCGATTGACCTCACTGAACCGCTTATTCTTTGAGAGCCTGTGTGAAGGCCAGCGCGAACCCCGAGTGCCGGGCGGAAGCCGGGAAGTTCGCGGAACGGTAAAATTGCGATTGATTTCGGGTTTTCTGATCTGTTCTTTGACAAACACATCAGCGGGCACTGATGTCATTTGTGAGGGTTCGCGGGATTGGGGATGTAAGTATTTGCGATTCAATCGGAAGAGCGGATCGCAGTCGCTCCGGGATCAAACCCGGAGCGCGGATTGAAACGACTAGATTGCTGAGCTTGTCACGCAAAGTGAAGGTCGCTCCGGGATCAAACCCGGAGCGCGGATTGAAACAAAATCGCGAGAGAACAGGTTCAGCATCGCGAGCGTCGCTCCGGGATCAAACCCGGAGCGCGGATTGAAACCTGAAGGAAGCTCGCTATTACAAAATTCCACACAGGTCGCTCCGGGATCAAACCCGGAGCGCGGATTGAAACACCAGAAGACCTCCGCTGGTCTGAAAAGGTAAGCGTCGCTCCGGGATCAAACCCGGAGCGCGGATTGAAACCCCGGCGATATGTCCTGTCAGGAGACCACTGCGCGTCGCTCCGGGATCAAACCCGGAGCGCGGATTGAAACGCTTTGTGTTCCTGTTCGGTGGTTGGGGAACCACTGGTCGCTCCGGGATCAAACCCGGAGCGCGGATTGAAACCTCTACGATACTGGTTCCAGGTTGATACAAACCAGTCGCTCCGGGATCAAACCCGGAGCGCGGATTGAAACATGGGATAAGAAATGAACATCAACACCCACTCCAGTCGCTCCGGGATCAAACCCGGAGCGCGGATTGAAACTAGGACTTGGAAAATGATCACCGTAGAAGTTGACGTCGCTCCGGGATCAAACCCGGAGCGCGGATTGAAACGCATACAAGCGACTGCACCGCAAGCTAACCGGGAGTCGCTCCGGGATCAAACCCGGAGCGCGGATTGAAACGTTCTCACTGCGGCACCTGCTCATGCTGTCGGCTAGTCGCTCCGGGATCAAACCCGGAGCGCGGATTGAAACCTTTTGGCGGCTCACAGTGTCACCCGTGACACTGAGTCGCTCCGGGATCAAACCCGGAGCGCGGATTGAAACTGGGAGAGTTCTCCCTTGCTGCGGTAACCGCCTTGTCGCTCCGGGATCAAACCCGGAGCGCGGATTGAAACGACAAGCCGCTTCGAGGTCTTGCGGAAGACATCGGGTCGCTCCGGGATCAAACCCGGAGCGCGGATTGAAACTGGAGCGGGCGGTTCGGCTTCGACAGGTGCGGGGGTCGCTCCGGGATCAAACCCGGAGCGCGGATTGAAACAGGACATGACCATCGCGCACCAGTCCGGCGTGGAGGTCGCTCCGGGATCAAACCCGGAGCGCGGATTGAAACTCAAGTGCGTCCGCGATGACCTCGGCCTCTCTTCGTCGCTCCGGGATCAAACCCGGAGCGCGGATTGAAACGGCATGTGGATGTCCACCCCACGCTCTTGGCCTGGCGTCGCTCCGGGATCAAACCCGGAGCGCGGATTGAAACTGGCAGGAGGACGCCGGCCCAGCGAACTGCCAGCGCGTCGCTCCGGGATCAAACCCGGAGCGCGGATTGAAACAGTTTGGCGATGTAAATCAAGCAACCCAGCCCAAGTCGCTCCGGGATCAAACCCGGAGCGCGGATTGAAACGGGACGAGGCGCAGGCGTGTGTCCCCGGTCCCAAAGTCGCTCCGGGATCAAACCCGGAGCGCGGATTGAAACGGTCATCTCCCGCGTGGTCACAATCCTGGAATCGTCGCTCCGGGATCAAACCCGGAGCGCGGATTGAAACCGGCAGGATTAGTCAGGCATCCCGACACGTTGAAGTCGCTCCGGGATCAAACCCGGAGCGCGGATTGAAACGCCCATTCCGCATCGCACAACGCCGAACTGGTCGCGTCGCTCCGGGATCAAACCCGGAGCGCGGATTGAAACACGCCCGATACTGGAACAAAGTTTGACCCGCTGTGTCGCTCCGGGATCAAACCCGGAGCGCGGATTGAAACGACGACAGAAGCGCGCGAACTTCGTTTTCACGCCGGTCGCTCCGGGATCAAACCCGGAGCGCGGATTGAAACCGGGGGGCCCTGCGGATGTGCAAAGCGAAAGCGATGTCGCTCCGGGATCAAACAACGGCTGATTCATCTGGTTTTGGGAATGGGCTGGCGTAGCCTGCTGATGGGCGGGCTTTGAATTAACCCATGAGAGTCGGCGTGCCGTTGGATTGGATAACCTGTTCGGCGCCCGGCACTCTCGAGGGTCGTATGTGGT